>CAJUFB010000011.1:63543-86561 GCA_910585805.1 uncultured Acetatifactor sp. | reverse complement strand
ACCAGAATAGGAGACTAATTATAAGACGCCGATTATTTGCCGCTTACATCCTTTTTATAGCCCGCCCGGAGTTGTCCGTAAAAATAATCGGGCGGGGGCTTGGAATCGCGATGATTCTGTTTGGGTGCATCAGGCTGGTAGGATATTTTTCCAGGGATCTGTTCCGGCTGGCATTCCAATACGATCTGGAGTTCGGCATCCTGCTGATTGCCCTGGGAGTCATTGTATTCATCCGGTCGCCGAATGTGATGAATTTCATTTTTATCGCGCTGGGAATTGCAATACTGGCAGACGGGCTGTTCAAGGTACAGATTGCCATGGACTCGAAAAGGTTCGGTATCGCTGCATGGTGGCTGATTTTACTGCTGGCGGTGCTGACCGGATTTGTGGGGCTGCTGTTAGTGTTCCGGCCTGTGGAAAGCGCACATGTGCTGACCATGCTGCTGGGCGTTTCGCTTCTGGCGGAAGGAATCCTGAACCTGTGCGTGGTAGTCAGCACGGTCAAGATTGTGAAGCATCAGCGTCCGGATGTCATTGAAAGCGAATTTCGGGAAATTCAATGATACACGGCACAAAAGCATCAATGCGTGACATGAAATATAAAGTAGAAAGGATGATGAAAGTTATGCGTTTTTCAAAAGCAGTGGTGAAATACCGTATCCCGATTTTGATTCTGGCACTCGTGCTGATGGTTCCGTCCCTGCTGGGTATGGCGGGAACGAGAATCAACTATGATATGCTGGATTATCTGCCGGAAGATATGGATACCGTAATCGGGCAGAACGAGCTGATGGAGGAGTTCGGCAAAGGAGCGTTTTCATTTATTATCGTGGAAGATATGCCGGACAAGGAGGTATCGAAGCTGAAGGAGCAGATTGAGCAGGTAGAACATGTGGAATCCGTAATCTGGTATGATTCCCTGATGGACCTTTCCGTACCGAAAGAACTTCTGCCGGATAAGATTCTTAAGGAATTTAACACAGAACATTCCACCATGATGGCAGTCTTTTTCGACAGCTCCACATCTGCCGACATTACCATGGATGCCATCCGGGAAATCCGGGCGGTCTGCGGGAAGCAGTGTTATGTCTCAGGGATGTCCGCGCTTGTGACGGATTTGAAGGATTTGTGTGAAAAAGAGGAACCTGTTTACGTGGGCATTGCTGTAGCCCTTGCCTGTGCCGCCATGTTGGTATTACTGGACGGCTGGCTGGTACCCTTCGTGTTCCTGGCTTCCATCGGTATCATGATTCTGCTGAATCTGGGCTCCAATTACTTTATGGGTGAGATTTCCTATATCACAAAGGCGTTGTCGGCAGTGCTGCAGCTGGCCGTCACCATGGACTATTCCATTTTCCTGTGGCACAGCTACAATGAACAGCGGGAGCGGCTGGGGGTGAATGCCGCTGCCGGAAATGTGATATCTGCTTCCGGCAGAAATCCGGAGAGAAGCAACCGCATACAGGGAAACGCCGTTATGCAATCAGGCGGCAATTTACAAGGTGCCGGGCTGCAGTCGGTTAAAGATGCAACGGAGACTGCAAAGGAACGGTCAGGCAGAAGCACACGCAGAGTTGAGCGGACACAGCGAAACAACGGTGCATGTGAAGCCATGGCAGCAGCCATCCAGGAAACCCTTGCCAGTGTGGTAGGCAGTTCCATCACCACCATTGCCGGATTTATCGCACTGTGCTTCATGTCCTTCACAATGGGCAGAGATTTGGGAATCGTCATGGCAAAGGGCGTGCTGTTGGGCGTTCTGGGGTGTGTCACCGTACTTCCCGCCCTCATCCTGGTACTGGATAAACCGCTGCAGAAGACCAAACACCGCTCCCTGATTCCCAATATGGGAAAATTTGCAGAAGGAACCGTGAAAGTGTTTGCAGTATTCCTGGCAGTCTTTGCGGCGCTGATTCCGCCTGCTTACTACGGGTACAGCAAAACCAACGGCGAAGTTTACTATGATATGGGCGAATGCCTGCCAAAGGACATGGAATATGTCATAGCCAATTCCAGGCTGCAGGAAGAGTTCAATATTGCGTCTACGCATATGCTGTTGATTGATACGAATGTCTCTCCCAAAGATATCCGCAGTATGGTCCGGGAGATGGAAGAGGTTGACGGCGTAAAATATGTGCTGGGCCTGGAATCCGTCATTGGTTCCCTGGTGCCGGAAGAGATTCTGCCGGAATCCGTCACAGGCATACTGAAAAGCGAGAAATGGGAGCTGATGCTCATCAACTCGGAATATAAAGTGGCCAGTGACCAGGTAAATGATCAGATCAATGAACTGAACAGCATCCTGAAAAAATATGATGCGGGCGGCATGCTCATCGGCGAGGCCCCCTGTATGAAGGATATGATAGAAACCACGGACCACGACTTTAAGGTAGTCAACGCAGTTTCCATCATCGCGATATTTGTCATCATTGCATTGGTGGAAAAGAGTCTGGCCCTGCCGTTTATCCTGATCTCCGTGATAGAGCTGGCGATTTTCATTAACCTGGGACTGCCTCATTATTTCGGGCAGAGCCTGCCGTTTATCGCCCCTATCTGCATCAGCACCATTCAGCTGGGCGCTACCGTGGACTATGCAATCCTGATGACCACCCGGTATAAGGAAGAGCGCATCCGCGGAAAGGAGAAGAAACAGGCAGTGACAATCGCCCTTTCCAGTTCCATCCCGTCCATCATCGTATCCGGCATGGGGCTCTTTGCGGCAACCTTCGGTGTGGCGGTTTACTCGAATATAGATATCATCAGTTCCATGTGCATGCTGATGGCAAGGGGAGCCGTAGTGAGTATGCTCTGCGTCGTATTTATCCTTCCGGCACTGCTCAGGTTCTGCGACGGACTGATCTGCGTGACCACCCTTGGCATGGGACACTGCCGTAACAAGACAGACAATAAGACCAATAACAAGACAGACAACAAGACCAAAAATAGAATGACGGAGGTAACAGTATCATGAAAAATAAGATAATCCGGAATCTGATCAGGAATATGAAAAATAATGGCGACGGAAAAAGGACATATGAAAGCGTAAGAAGCAGGAAGGCCAGGATGATGGCATTGACCCTGTGCGCGGCTCTGGCACTGGGTCAGGCGGGTGCGGTGGCGTACGCGCAGGCATCCGGAGACAAGGTTACGGTACAGGCATCCGCCGGCAGAAGGCATACCGCAGAGACGGGAAATATGGCAGACATGCAAAGCACCGCGAATAAGGGAAATGCTGTCGGTATGGGAATAGTCGGAAATGCAGGAACTCCAGTAAACATGCTGTTTGCAGCCAACACGGCTTCGTCCGCAGGGAGATCCAAAACTACAGGAACGGCATCCGGGGCGGATAAGTCCGCCGCAGCTGAGGATGTCCGGACAGCAAAGGAAGAGACCGTGTACATTCTGGCAGGTGCCGACGGCTCCGTGCAGAAAATCATCGTCAGTGACTGGCTGAAGAATGCGGCAGGAGACAGCACCATCAGCGATATATCCGAACTGACGGACATCGAGAATGTCAGGGACGATTTGCATTATACGGATGAAGGCAATGTCAAGGTATGGGATGCCCGGGGGAATGATATCTATTACCAGGGAAATATTGACAAAGAACTGCCTGTTACACTTTCTGTCAGCTACACACTGGATGGAAAAAGCATAACACCCGAGGAACTTGCCGGGAAAAGCGGAAAGGTAAAAATACGTTTCGACTATACGAATAACCAGTATGAAACCGTGGAAATAGACGGTGTGCCTGCGAAACTGTATGTACCTTTTGCCATGATGACAGGCGTGATTCTCGATGACGAGATATTCACCAACGTGGAGGTTACCAACGGCAGACTGCTGAACGACGGCAGCCGCACCGTGGTGGCAGGGCTTGCTTTCCCCGGACTTCAGGAAAATCTCGACATTGACCCGGAGAAGCTGGAGGTTCCGGATTATGTGGAAATCACTGCAGATGTGAAGGACTTTGAGATGGGAATGACGGCAACCATTGCATCCAATGATGTCTTCAGCGGGATTGAACTGGAGGATGAGGATGACATGGAGGAACTTAAGGGTTCCATGAATGAGATGACTGATGCCATGGAGCAGCTGATGGACGGCTCAAACCAACTCTATGAGGGAATCTGCACGCTGCTTGAGAAGTCGGGGGAACTGATAGAAGGAATCGATAAGCTTGCCTCCGGCGCGGAAGAACTGAAAAACGGCGTGGGTACCCTGGACAGCGGCGTATCACAGGTTGCGGACGGCGCCGCAAAGCTTCAGGAAGGGCTGAATACCCTTTCCTCCAGGAATGCGGAACTCAACGGCGGCGCAAGGCAGGTTTTCGACACACTGCTTTCCACTGCCCGCGCGCAGCTGGTGGCGGCGGGACTGGACGTTCCGGAAATGACGGTTGAAAATTATGCGGAGGTGCTGAACAATACCATTGCGTCCCTGGATGAGGACGCTGTGTACCAGCAGGCTCTGACACAGGTTACCAATGCGGTGGAGGAGAAGCGCTCTTATATCGAATCCCAGGTTACGGAGGCGGTAAAGGGAGAGGTAGCCTCAAAGGTTGACGCCGCCGTGCGGGAACAGGTGACGGCAAAGGTGGAGGAAGCAGCCAGGGAGCAGGTTGCCGCAGCTGTGACGGAGACAGTCAGGCAGCAGGTGACGGCGAAAGTAACGGAAGCTGCCAGAGGCCAGGTAACGGAACAGGTGACAGCTGCGGTAAGGGCTGCGGTTACGGAAAAAGTGGAAGCTGCCGGAAAAGAGGAGATTATGAAACAGGTGACTGCGGCAGTGAGAGCGGAAGTGGAACGGCAGGTCAATGAAGCGGTGAGGGCGGAAGTGGAACAGCAGGTGACGGAGGCAGTCAGAGAGCAGGTAACGGCAGAAGTGTCGGAAGCTGTTTACCAACAGGTTACCGACCAGGTAATTCAGAGCGCGACAGGAATGGACTCGGCCGCTTATGAAGCAGCCGTTGCAGCCGGAGAAGTCGATGCACAAACCCAGAAAACCGTTCAGGCTGCAATTGAGGAACAGAAGAACTCCGATGCTGTGAAAAAGCAGGTGGATGATCAGGTAGAGGCTCAGATGTCCGGTGATGCCGTGAAGAAGCAGATAAATACCCAGGCTGAGGCTGAGATGTCCGGCGACACCGTGAAGGGACAGATTAATGCAGCAATAGCAGCACAGATGTCAAGCGATGAAGTAAGGGCCCGGATTGATGCCAATGTGAAGTCGGTGGTAGATGCCAGGGTGGAAGAGCAGATGGCGACTGATGCCGTAAAAGCTCAGATTACTTCCAATGTAGAACAACAGATGCAAAATATCGTGCCCGCCAAGGTGGAAGAACAGATGGCAACGGACGATATGAAAGCCACAATCCAATCCAATACAGACCAGCAGATGAAGGCCATTGTACCCGCCAAAGTGGAAGAGCAGATGGCAACGGATGAGATAAAGGCTGCCATTCAGTCCAACATCGACGCGCAGATGGGCAGCGACGCTCTGAAGGAAACCGTTGCCGCCAACATCGAGCTTCAGGTGCAGAAGGCAATCACGGACAATATGGCAGGCGAGGAGGTACAGAGCAAGCTTGCCGCCGCATCGGAGGGCGCCAAATCTGTTATCGCGCTGAAAGCATCCCTGGATAATTACAATGTGTTCTACCTGGGACTTCAGGCTTACACGGCAGGTGTGGCAGAAGCGGCATCCGGCGCAGGTACATTATCCGCGGGAATCGGTGAGCTGAAGAACGGAACTGGCAAACTGTACGACGGCTCCACCCGGTTGTACGACGGAATCCTGACCATGAAGAAAAGCGCCCCTGCGCTGACGGACGGCATTACGCAGCTTAGGGACGGCGCGCTGGAACTTTCCGACGGGCTGGCGCAGTTCAATGAGGAAGGCATTCAGAAGCTGGTGGATGCCGTGGACGGCGACCTGGACGGACTTGCAGACAGGCTGCGCAGGATTTCCGAGGTGTCAAAGAATTACAAATCTTTCGCCGGTATCGATGACAGCATGGACGGTAAGGTGAAATTCATTTACCGCACGGATGCGATCGAGTTAAAGTAATGGATATGATCCCGGAAATGCTGATAAAATGGGCATTTCCGGGATTACTTTATGCCTGCCGGCCCTAAAATGCGATGATCTTTAGCAGTTTAAGTGCTGTGTTGCTTTTATCATAATACCCGCCAGTTCCTTCCGCATGTCCTCTATGTCATCCAGCGAAAAAAGGGGTACAATAGAGGCGATCTCTTCTGATGGGTAGTTCTTTTTGAGCATTATGAGCACGGATTCTCTGGCGGTCTGATGTAGTTTTGCTTCTGCATTGTCGGCTCTTTTTTTCTCTTTTTTTGCTTCCGCTATGGCCTGCTTTTTTTCCTTTTTTGCTTTCGCTATAGCCTGCTTCTTTTCCTCTTTTGCTTTCTCCAATGCCTGTCTGCTTTTTTCTTCCAATTCGGCCAGAGCCTGCTGTTTCTCTTCTTCAAATATTTGTGCAACCTTGGTCATCTCAATCGCCCTCCTTATTTTATTTGCTGTTTCCGCATCAATCATCTTATCTGTGAATGCCAATATTCCGGCCAGAGTAAAGAGCTGTTGGTGTCTGTCATGGATTTGCACAGCCAATTGTACGGATTCTCGGATTTTTGAATCTTTTTCATTTCTTTTCCGATAAGAAAGCGGCAGTATGATAAAGTACATCAGTTCTTCATCATCCAGCATTTCCTTCTTTTTCACTTTCTGTTTCAAATGCCGGAAGATCCTGTCGGAATCCAGTTCTGAGAGAAATGCAGGTTCCAGCGTTATTCTGACTGCCCCGATATCATATTTCGCTGAGATCTGTTTTCTTTTGATATCGCCTGTATATATAACGATCATGCGGAGTATAGGGCAGTGCTTTTTCTCCCTCAGATATCGGTTGGCTATCCCCGTCAGGTAATTCAGGTATTTTATCTTATCTTCTTTTTTGTATTCGCTTTCGTAGTCAACTATGGCAGCAGAGCCGTCCGCAAGTTCGAACAGATTGTCCAGGCGCAGTTCGTTTACTTTGACAGCCGGTATGTTGGTTGGCAGCACAGCTTTGATTTCCGGCAGATCCAGTCCGTATACACGGAAAGTCTTTCCTTTGAAAGCCTCGGCCAGTACTTTGCTGGTGATATCCTTGTTCTGGTACAGGAAAGGCGCTTCTCCCTTCCTGCCCTGGTCTATACGTTTCAATTTCCTGGGATACAGGCTCCCGCCTGGCAAGAAGTTCGATACAATAGAACCCGGATTCCTGTTGGGTTCTCATTGTCATAAAGTGCAGAAAAGACGCTCTGGTCTTTGAATGACTGTTGAATTTGAATTCTTTGCCTGTTTTTAGAGTATCATGATGTTGACAGAAATGCAAGGGGATTTTAAAAAAGTGCAGTATTAGCCGTAATATTGATTGTTAAAAAACAGTATATCGGACCGTGATGAACAATCCAACTGCGCGGATTGTTCGCCCGTCAGTATATGGTTAATACGGGAATATTCTGCTATTATATTTTTGAACACATTCATTTGCCGTTTTAGCCCTGCATTGCAGAGGCGCTGGCAGAAAGCAGCCGAATGGCCATCTGCCATAAACGATGCTGTGCGCGTGGTGCGACAGGCCATATTTCCGGCAGAAAGCAGCCGAATGGCCATCTGCCATAAACGATGCTGTGCGCGTGGTACAACAGGCCATATTTCCGGCAGAAAGCAGCCGAATGGCCATCTGCCATAAACGATGCTGTGCGCGTGGTACAACAGACCATATTTCTGGCAGAAAGCAGCCGAAAGAACAGACATAAAAAACTGCGTCAATGCTTTGAAAAATCTCGTTCAGAGCTTGGCAGAACAGGAGGTACAGACATGAGTACAATAGGAGAAAACATTGCCGCGCTGCGGAAGAAAAGAAACCTGACACAGGAGGCTATGGCGGATCTCATCGGGGTATCCGCCCAGTCCGTCTCCAAATGGGAGAATAATATCAACATGCCGGACATCAGCCTGCTCCCGGTGCTTGCGGATTTCTTCGCGTGCAGGATTGACGATCTGTTTGGCAGGGCAGGCGCGGAGAAGGGAGGGGATCCCCGGCAGGCGCTTGACAACTGCTGCGAGGCGGTGCTTCAGGAGGTGGGGGCCTGCGCGTATGACCCGGAACCCGGAGAGACATTCCGTCAGTGTATGGCCGAGTACAGAAATAAACTGAAGGAGAACGATGATCACAGAACCGCTGTCATGTGTCCCCACGGCATGGTATATTATCGGGAAAAGCTGGGGGCATTGCTGCTGAAGCGCCCGGAGGCGGGATGGCACAGCCTTCTGGAGAAGGAAGAACTGGGAGCAGTCTTTACTCTGTTGGGAGACAGGGATTTCCGAACGGCTCTGGCCGAAATCTGCCGGAGCTGTATGATTCATTTTACTCTGAGTTCCCTGTGCAGACGCTGCGGGATACAGGACGAGGCCCTGTTGGGAGAAAAACTGAAGGAGAGCGGACTCTTCTGGACAGAGACGGTGGATGTGGACGGACGTCAGATCACGATATATGACCTGGCGGAAACCAGGAAACTGACAATGCTGTTTGCCGTTTTAAGCTGTGCGGCGGAATTCAGGGAGTTTAAGGATTCCTGGACCTGCTTTTTCGGCTGTGGGACGGAGGAGTTGCTTCGCAGAGGGAGGGAAATTGGATAGCAGAGGTATCCTTGTGAGCGCAGTCATCAGCCTTTTTGTGTTCTGTATTGCATTGGCGCTCACCCGACATAAATTTCGGCCGGCAAATGATTTGGGGCGTAGGAATAAATTCAGCCTGTGGAAAATCATTGCTGTTTATGTGCAGTTTGTTCACGGAACTTGTGAATAGACGGATAAATTTCTGATATTATATTAAAATACAGCGTATAATTTTGAAATATCTATAAAACAGAAAAATAAATTAAAAAAATATTGACAAACAAAGAAAACTGTCTTATAATTATTGCATAATCAAAAGAGAGGAAAACATATCTTCCATAAAATGCCGCTTAACATATTAAGCGGCAGAAGACAGTAAAAGGTGCGCAAGTACACGTAACGCATTGCTGATATTCAGCAGAGTTGCAGTATAGGAAATGACAGAGATAAGTGGAAAGGCACAAGCGGTAGAAATGGAAGAAAATGCAGTTCCCCAAAAACTTTATAAGGAGGTACGGTCCGTTGGACAGCGAACAGTCGTGAAGAAGCGTGTCGATCAGTGAGAATCGATACGCTTCTTCCGTTTATTGTTTCAGGATATCATCCAGTTCCATCCTTTGGACAGAAGGCTTTGCATCTGCTTTTCAGCTGTATTTTTTAGTAATAAACGATACATTTGCGATAGAAATAAGGTAGTTGCAAAAGCGATTGCCGCCAGTTTTTTGCCGGAAGGTATATAGGGTTCCAGGTATCTGGTGACCAGATTGATGATCGGAATATGAAAAATAAAAAACTCAAACTGAACAGACGCAAACCAACCCATGGGTTTTAAGGCCAAAAGGCGTGACAGGCATCCTTTGTCGAATGCAAAGATGAATATAAAGGCGCAGAACCAGAGTACAAATATGGCGCGGCCCCAGAAATTCTGCTTTGTAACAAGAAATCGGCCTGTGAAATATAGAGCAGCAGCTTCCGCTATACTGAAGAGCCAGAAGGAAAAAACGGGTGCTGGATTTTTGCATCGTCTGTTAACCCTGCAGCAGGTATCACTCCAAACTGAGCCGACCATCATCCCAAGGAAAAACTCCATCATACGCAGGACAGGAGACCAGTGGAGGCTTAAAACCCAGTACTCATTGGGATAATAAAAATGAATTTCCTCAACGGCATACCGAATCAGGAAAACCGCGGGAAATAACACGAGTATTTTGCGTTTTCTCCGAATCATTCGGAGCAGAACCGGCGCTGAAAAGTAACAGAATAACAGAGACGACAAAAACCAGGAAGGCCCGTTAAAGGAAAACATTGTTGCCGCAGAATTACTCCATGATTGCAGTAAAAGTAAATGAATCAATCCCTTGATCAGCGAATCTTTTGTAAAAATATCTGCCAGCGGCATACTGCACAGACATAAACAGAATGCAAGAAAATGGATCGGCCAGACTGATACCAGTTTCTTCCGCACATAGTCTGCAGATGCCTTCCAGGTACAGGGTTTGCTTACATTCTGGTGGGAAATAAAAACCAAAAATCCGGAGGCTACAAAAAAGAATTCGCAGCACCTTGCACCCAGATCACAGGGCGGGTTGGTCAGCCAGCTATGCCACCAAAAAATCAGCCATATGGCAATTACTTTTAAACCGGCGATACTTTGTATTTTCTGATGTGCCATTTTTTGTTAATCCCCCTTATTATCCCATATTTTTTTGCACAGAAAATATATGCGGCAGTGATAACACTGCCGCATAGGTGTGCATCTACCTATTCAGGCTGCATTCTCAACCTTTTCCACCGTTTATTTAATCTCTCAGGTCTAATTCTCCGGAGCTCTGCTAATCCCGCACAGGCTGTCCAGCAGCGGCAGCGCCTGGCAGTGGCAGCAGTTTCTGCGCAGCAACTCCAGGGGTTCCCGTCTCAGGCAGTTGTTTCTGTAGTATTTTATCTTTTCAACTGCCGTCTCCGGATGTTAGGGCAGCAGCAGGCAGATATCTTCCCGCAGCCGCCATCGTTCCAGCTCCGCCCCCGAAGCAAGGGATTCGAAATCTTCAGACGCTGTCGCAGAATGGCAGCACACGGCATTCGTGACAGAGGCCGTCAGTGCTTTGACCCGATAATGAATATGCTTACGAGTATAGCACGCCCCGGCAGAAGTTTCAACATATTTCGCGCAGGTTGAAGACAGAAGCGGCAAAGCAGGACAGGGAGAATACGTTGCAGCGGTTATTTTCCGGCAATTCCCAATGTAAATTCTCAATGTATTTTCCTTCCCGGTAAAAATCAGCCTGGTTCAGATGTAAAATACCAAAAACAGAAAAATTCGCCTGAATAATGCAGTATTGAAAATATTTGATTAAAATTGAAAAAAGGTGTTGACAAATAAAGGGACATGAGTTATACTGAATTTACAACAAAGGTAAACAAAATATCTTCCATACAAAACTTAAATGATTAAGTTGTATCAACTACAAAGCGTGTGAGTACACTTCAACCGTAACGCATATCTGAATCGGCAGATCGTTGCAGTACTGAAGACAGATGAAGGTGGGAAAACACAACGGCAGAAATGGAAGACAAAGAAAAATTGAATAAGGAGGTATGGTCCATTGGACAGCGAACAGACATGAAGAAGCGTATTGATTGAAAAAGTCGATACGCTTCTTCACTGTCCGAAATTTGCGCTGACTGTGGACAGGAACGGTTTCTGGCTGCGAAGTGAGCAGGTTGGAATCGGAAGCGGCGAACCAGAATAAGGAAGCATATGGATTGTAATTTTCGTCTTGTAATATTCCCTCAAAGGCTATAAAATGAAATTGTTCCCATTGCGGATGCCCTGACAGTTTCAGTTTCTCCACAATTCATGAGGGGGCATGCGGGGAGCGGCGCGGAACAAAACCAGGATTGAAACAAGGCAGGGACGGAGAGAAGATGGATATGCATTTGGCGGAAAAAGCGCAGGAAGTGATCGAACAGGTAAATCAGGTGATCCTGGGCAAGGAGAGGGAAGTACGGGAAGTCATGCTGGCGTTTCTGGCCAACGGGCATGTCCTTTTGGAGGATATCCCCGGGGTGGGCAAGACGACTCTCGCCATTGCTTTTTCCAGGGCGATGGAACTGCAGTACAGGAGAGTACAGTTTACACCGGATGTGATGCCCTCGGATCTGACGGGATTTTCCATATATCGAAGAGAAGAGGAAAGGTTTGTCTACCAGCCGGGATGCGTGTTCTGTAATCTGCTGCTGGCGGACGAGATTAACCGCACCTCTCCAAAAACCCAGTCCGCGCTGTTGGAGGTCATGGAAGAACGCAGGTGTACGGTGGAGGGCGTTACCAGGGAGGTACCGCAGCCGTTCCTGGTCATTGCCACCCAGAATCCTTCGGGTACGGCGGGAACCCAGTATCTTCCGGAGGCGCAGGTTGACCGCTTTATGGTTACACTGACTTTGGGGTATCCCGATTTTGACAGCGAGCTTGCCATGGCCATGTCCGTGGGAAAGACGGAGAGACTGGAAGGGATATGTACGGTTCTGGAGGGCAGGCTTCTGCAGGAGATGCAGGGGCAGATACATGAGGTCCGCATGAAAGAGGAGGTGTACCGCTACATCCTGCAGCTGATAACAGCCACAAGAGAGCATCCTCATCTGGAGAGAGGAGCCAGTCCCAGGGCTACGGTTGCGCTGGTGAAGATGGCCAAAGCCTCCGCATGGCTGGAGGGGCGGGATTATGTGACACCCGGCGACATCAGAGAACAGTTTCCGTATGTGGTTTCCCACAGGCTGCGTCTGAATGCGGCGGCACGGATGGAAGGACTGGACAAAGCGCAGATCATCGGAAAAGTGCTGGAGCAGACGCCCTGCCCGCCCATGGGGGAAAAAACGCCCCGGCAGTCACCGGCCATGGCATTGTCTTCCATCCGTCTTCCCGGGAGGAAAAAGGGAGGATGAGAAAGCTTGTATACATTTTTGTCACCGTTATCACCTGTTATATGGCAGGGGTGTTCCGATCAGCGCCTCTGATGGCTCTGGCCGGCATGGAGGCGGTTCTTTTTGGGGCGGCTTTCGTTCAGTCCCGGTATCTGAAGCGGCATCTGTCTGCGGAACTGCTGCGTCATTGGGAAGTCGTGGAAAAATCCATGTGGCTTGTGTGTAAAATAAAACTGAAAAATACCGGAAAGCTGCCGGTAAGCCGCTTTCAGATAAAACTTCGGTACGGATACTGCCGGGAAGCCGCCCGTGGGGGCAGACAGAAAAGTGCCGGGAAGTGTACCGCGGCAGGGGAGCGGGCAAAATATATTGACGGAAGCTGCGCAGGGGGAGAAAGTATCGCTCAGCTGGAGGTAGCCGGAAGGTATTGCGGGATCATGACACTACGCATGGTCAGGCTGCGGGTGTATGATTATCTGTCACTGTTTTCCGGCGCCCGGAGAATGGACGGGACAGTGGAGGTGGCCGTTTTCCCCCAGGAGAAGGCGCTGTGCCTGGAACTTTCTTCCCCGGTGGAAGGGGAAGCGGGGCTGCTTCAGGAGCGGATTTCTGATCGCGGCGGGGAAGCCGGAGGCGAGGTCCGGCAGCTGAGGGAATACCAGTCAGGGGATTCCAGCCGGTACATTCACTGGAACCAGACTGCAAGGACGGGGCAGCTCTGGGTAAAGGAATACGAGAGGGAAGCGGACAGCTGTATCAGGCTGTTTTTGGATATGGAAGGAATGGAAGAGAGCGGTGAGGCGGAAGCGGATGCGTTTTATGAGCTGGTTTCGGCTCTGGTGCTGGGATTGCTGAAGCAGACGGCTTCCGTGCTTGTGAGCTGGCATGACGGGGCGGGAAGAATGGCGGAGATGGAGGTCGGCAGTGGGGAGCAGTGCCGTGAATTGCTGCTGTGCCTGTACCGCGGGCGGTATCCTGCTCCGTGCTGTGCATCTCAAACGGCCTGGGAGACGGAAAACCGAAGTCCCGGGGGGATCCTGAAACTGGACATGCGGCTGGGGCTGTACCGGAATGATATGCTGCTCTATAGATTTTCCGCCGAAGAGCTGGAAGAGCAGATTACAGGCGGGAAGTATTTTATATAAGGAAGTTATATCAACTACTTTTTCGTTAAAGCGAATGGGAGATACGAAAAACGGGGATTGAGAAAGCGGAGATAAGAGGTGCTGCAATGAATGGAATTGAGATCAGAGCCGGACTGGAAGAACCGGAAGAAAAAGGGCGTCCGGCGGCAGCGCTTTTATTTTTGGAAGCAGGCGTCTTCGGGATTCTCCTTCTTTTTGGCTCACTGAAGGGGATTTCCTATTCAGGATGGGCGGTTTATCCGGTGACGGCGCTGCTGTGCTGGGCAATCTGGTATACCTGTTATGGGAGCAGATGGGCATATCTGCTGCTTGTGGCCGGGGCAGTGGTGGCCTATGGAGCGGTGGTTTTCGGCATGGAGGATGTATTCCGGGAACAGATCCGGTATATCGAGGGCTGCATCCTGGGCGGCTCCAAGGCAGAGCCCATGGACGTCACGGAGACGGTGATGCTGATGGCGGCGCTGCTTGCTTTTTTTACCGCAATGCTGGAATTTCTGATCAGGAGTCACAGGCTGCTGTATTTTATGACTACCGGGCTGCTGCTCCTGGCGCCGCTCTGGGGAATCCGGGTGAGGGCAGAGGCCGTATTGCTGCTTGCCTTGTTTCAGGCGGCTTTCTGGATATTGCAGACAGATGGGGGAGCCTCCTGGCGGGCTTCTTTTGAGGGCATCAATAAGCGGCGGATATTGGAGAAGAGCAGTCTCGCAATGGGGATTGTCATGTTGGCGGCCTTTCTGGCAGCGTTTCCGTTGGCTTCCGTAAATGGGGACAGGTTTTACACATGGATTTATCAGGGGGAGGGCCAGGTTTACAGGATGATGAACCGGCTGGCGGGAAAGGATACGGCGCCGGTTACAGGAGGGACTCTGGGACGGGGCAACCAGTACAGGACAGGGACACCGCAGCTGGAAGTGGAAGCGGATCTGAAGCCAACCGAGACTCTGTATCTGTGCGGGTTTGAGGGGGATGAATATGTGGGCGGCGGCTGGAGTGCTGTGGGTGAGGGCGAACTGTTTGAGACAGTGGAGGAGAAGCTGGGGTGGCAGATGTATAGCAACGGGCGATTCTCCGCCAGCAGCCTGTACAGTAGTATGTACTTTATGATGAATACAAATGTGGAGACAGTGGAGCCTCCTCAGTGGAGGAATCTGAGGATCTGCCACCTGAACGGAGCGTATGAAAATATGTATGCACCCTATTACAGCCAACGGGGCTGGGGTTGGGGCGGGGCTTTCTATGAGGGCTATCTGTTCTGGTATTATGAGCAGCAGGACATGAATGTGATATGGGATAAGGTATATGACGATTTCACGGTAATACGGGACTGGTACAGGGCGCTGCGGGATGCTTATATGGATGAAATGCGGATCGCATATACGAAAGTTCCGGTACAGCTTCTGCCCCGGCTGACCAGTCTGTGCAGCGAAAATCATCATGACTCGCTGGAGGAGATCACGGCATTTATTCTCTACACCCTGCATGAAAATACAGAATATACCATGACGCCGGGTTGGGCGCCGCTGAACGAAGATATTGTGGAGTACTTTCTGTTTGACAGCGGAAGGGGGTACTGCGAGCATTTTGCAGCTGCAGCCACGCTGATGTATCGCCTGTACGGGATCCCGGCCCGGTATGCAAGCGGCTATATGGTGCAGCCGGATGCCTTTGAACAGCAGGAGCTGGGCAGCTGGAAGGCAGTCGTTACAGACAGGGAGGCCCATGCCTGGGTGGAAATTTTCCTGGAGGATTACGGCTGGACACCTGTGGAGGTGACACCGGCAGCGGGCGGGGGAAACGCGGCACGGTATCCGGGCTTTGACGATTCGATTTTTCGGAATCTGGTACAGACAAAGGGCTGGGATGCGGAGAACAGCGGACTGCGCCTCGGGGCGGAGAGCAGGACAGAGTCGGCATGGCAGCCGGCGGAGGAATTTTTTGATATTGATATGGAGTTTGAAAAATATGAAAAATGGCTTCATATGCTGGGAGCCTGGGGGATCTATTCCCTTTGCCTGCTTCCGGTGTTCATGGATTACCGCAGATTGAGACGGCTGAAGAAGCTGGAGTCCATGAGCAGCCGGAGGGTGTTTTTCCGGGTGCTGGAGATGCTTCGCTTTGCGGGGATTATGCCAGGATATGATGGGACGGAGGCGGATTTCGCGGCGAAGCTGGCAGAGACAACGGGCGTGCCGGAGGCGGATATCGCCAGGATGCAGAACCTTGTCTCGGAGGCGGCCTATGGGGAGAAGGTACTGCCGCCGGAAGCGGAGAATGAGGTGAGAAAGGTGTATCTGTCCCTGGCGGAGGCTGTTTACAAACGGCTGAGGCGGCATAAGAGATTCGGGTTTCGCTGTTGGAAGGCATTTTTCTGAGTTTACTTTATCATGGAAACCTCTCCGAGACCGTTTGTGTTTTGCCGATCTCTATGCAGGGAAGGGAATGCTTAACGAAAACGACGTCATAATCTTTTCGCTGGCAGTGTTTTCCACAGCAGGAAGCCGGAGACTTATGCTTTTATATCCGGGCACGATACTCCGAAGGCGTGGTGCCGGTGAGTTTTTTGAAGTGGGTGATGAAGTGATTTGTATTTTCATAGCCCACTTCGTAACCTATTTCATGTACTTTCAGATCTGTTTCCGTGAGAAGATCTTTTGCGGCCTGAATCCGCATTCTGTGGAGGTACTGCAGGGGAGAGGAGTGAAAATGATCCTTGAATTCCCGGCAGATTCTGTATTTATTCTTTTTATATTTCAGTTCCAGCTCATCCAGTGTGTATTTTCTGTAATATTGAGATTCAAATTCTGATTTGATAGCCTGTAAATAAGCGGGGGCAGTTTTTACGGGCAGTGTTTTCTCCAGAACTGTCTGGCATAGCAGTGTGGTCAGGAGCATATGGCAGAGCCATGAACAGCCTTATCGACCTGCATTCCTATGGGCATGATATCGAGGCCGCCTGGCTCATGGACCGCTGCCTGGAAGTTCTGGGGGATGAGGAACTGACCCGGAAGCTGTCTCCTGTTCTGCGGAGCATGGAGCAGGAAGTGTACGAAAAAGCGTATACATCGCATTCCCTGGCAAACGAGTGTGAGCGGGGCGTGGTGGATATGAAAAGGGTCTGGTGGGTGCAGGCGGAAGGGGTGGTTGGCTTCTGGAACGCCTGGCAGAAAACGGGAGATTCCCGGTACCGGGAGGCTTCGGAAGACATCTGGCAGTTTATCAGGGAGCATCTTGCGGATAAGAGAGAGGGAGGCGAGTGGTTCTGGTATACGGATGAATCCGGAAAGCCGGCCATGGAGAAGCCCATTGTGGAGCCATGGAAATGTCCCTATCATAACGGTCGGATGTGCATGGAGATAATCGGTCGGATGAAGAATGGAGGAGAGCAATATGAAATTACATCCGCAATATGAGAAGCAGCTGGCAAAGCAGCAGGAGCTGCTGAATCGTCCCAATCATGTGGACGCGGTCTTTTATAACGGGATTTACTGCCGTTATCAATATCCGGTGCTCACCAGGGAGCATATTCCGCTGTTTTGGCGGTATGACCTGGAGGCAGACACAAACCCGTATTTTCAGGAACGGCTGGGCGTAAATGCGGTGATGAATTCCGGAGCCATAGAACTGGACGGCAGGTTTTATCTGGTGGCGCGTGTGGAGGGAAATGACAGGAAATCTTTCTTCGCCGTGGCAGAAAGCGACAGCCCGGTGGAAGGCTTGAATGTCCGGAAATGGCAGGGGGCCTCCCGGGGATTTTCCGGTGCCCATGTGAAAAAAGCAGGCATTTCCTCAGGAAAGGAGAAAAATGAGCAAATACAAAATGATCAGCCCCGCAGTTCCCAATGTACCCTGGCAGGAGGGACCGGAAACTTTCACCGGCGCTCCCGTCTGGAGATATTCCGAAAATCCCGTCATCGGGCGCAATCCGTTGAAGAATGTGGCCAGGATTTTCAACAGCGCGGTAATGCCCTATGAGGACGGTTTCATCGGCGTGTTCCGGGGGGAACAGAATAACGGAATTCAGGCTGGTGAAGGTGGAGGATACCTATTACATCATCTGGTGTCAGGATTTTTACGGCGCTGCCATCGGCATGGCGAAAACACAGGATTTCAAGACATTTACAAGGATTGAGAACCCCTTCCTGCCCTTTAACCGCAACGCTGTGCTCTTTCCCAGGAAGATTAACGGGAATTTCTGTCTGTTGAGCAGACCTTCCGACAGTGGACATACGCCCTTCGGAGATATCTTTTTGAGCGAGAGCCCGGATCTGGTGTACTGGGGAAAACACAGGCATGTGATGGGCAAGGGCAACGAGTGGTGGGAGTCCTTAAAGATCGGCGGCGGCGCTGCTCCTATCGAGACCAGTGAAGGATGGCTTCTGTTCTACCACGGTGTCAGCGGCACCTGCAACGGTTATGTGTACAGCATCGGCGGCGCTATTCTGGATATCGATAATCCGTCTATTGTGAAATACCGCTGCGAAGATTTCCTGCTGACGCCGGAGCAGTGGTATGAGGAGAGGGGATTTGTGCCCAATGTGTGCTTCCCCTGCGCCACCATCCACGCTACGATTTTTAGGGTATTGATAATCGGAAGGAGCACATATCCTGACGCTTACGACGAATTTTCAACCGTTTAGGAAAAAAACAGGAATGGGGATGGAAACTGCTTATAATGGGAGGAAAGAGAAAGGAGAGTCAAAGTTATGAAGAAGACGATAAGCATTACATTTCTGGAATTGGAAAAATTACTGAAAAAGCGAGAATTTCTGTTCGGCCTGCTGATGTCACTGGTCATGGGAGGCGGCATGGCATACGGCGCGTATGCGTTCCCGGAGAGCTTCGGGGTGCACAATGTGATTGCGTTCTTCGGGAACTTTTCCAGCATCCTGATCATGTTCCTGGCGGCAAAGAGCCTGGGGGAGGAGTTTGATTTAAAGACAGCCACCTTTGTTTTTGCGTCAAGGAGCACCAGAATCCAGATCGTCACCGCGAAGATTGTGAGCATAGCCCTTGCCAATCTGCTGATTGGCCTGTGCGGCGGCATTCTGTATGACGTTGCCATAGTCATCTGCGGGCAGCCCTGGACGGCGTCTGGGTTGTTAGCGGTCATCGGGAAGGAGATCCTGATCTATATGATCTATGGGTTTGCCATAGGCGCCACCGCGGTGATGATCACCTGTGTGCGCAACAGCACGATTATGCCTTTTATCTATCTGATTGTGCTGTTCTGGGTGATGCCCGGCATCCTCCGGATGATGGGGCAGAAGATAGCGGGGCTGGATAAAGTGATGGATTACGTGCTGTTCTGCCAGTCCGATCAGTTCCTGCTGTACCAGGACTGGAGTGTCAGGAATATCGCCTTGTTCTTGGTCACAGGCGTTGCGTTCTCCATTGTGGGCATGGGTATTTTGCAGAAAAAGGATTTATAGTGTAACGGTTCGGCTCTGCCCGTGTCGAACCGGAAGTCAAAGAACAAGCGGAATCCATTATGGCAAGGCTGGGTGTCCCGACCTCTGTCGTGATCTATATGCTTTATAAACAGATTATCATGACCAGGAGCATCCCTTTCCCCTTGACTGTCCCTGACGAACCAGTGGCACAGGACTCGATGACCGCGGCGGAATTCAACACAATGATGGAGACTGGATTATCACAGGCCAGAGCCGATGAATCACGTTCTGTATCAGATGTCTTTTCAGATTTAAGGAAAGGGCTGCAAAAATGATGGAAGTCCCCTTCAACATATATTTAAAGTTTAATACGTATCAGGTACACGATTCCGGAAAGGAAAGTGTGTGCGGTGGCCTGTCTCGCGTATTCGGTTTCCGCTTCTTTACCGCATACGACTCCGTCCCATTGGCAGAGCGCATCATTCACGAAATCCGCACCTGCTGTATGAACAGCCCGTCTTCCATCAGGGTCTCATGAAAAATATTGTCATAGCGGCTCAATAGTTCCGACACAATGTGGAGGCCCAGACCATGCCCATCCCCCTTTGTGGTTACGTCCTTTTTATGCATCTGCGTCACGGAAAGCCCCCTGTCGATAAACGAATTCGACAGGATGAATACCACATCCTGCCCCACCTTGCCCAGGTGGAAATTCAACACAGGACGCTCCGTCTCCAGGCAGGCCTCGATGGCATTGTCCAGATAAATCCCCAGCATTCTGGTCAAATCCACCGTATCCATATGGACGGAATCGATTTCGTCCGGGATATCGATATTCACTTCGATATCCTGGTTGACGGCCAGGAGCAGCTTGGTATACAGGATGCTCTTCAGCTCCAATATCTGCACATGCAATAAATGGTTCAATGCGTCATTCTTCTGGGAGAGATTCTTCTGCATGGGCAGGATATGCTCATAGAAAAAGTCCCCCAGCTCCTCATATTTCCTCTCATCGATATAAGCCGCCAGCGATGCCATGATATTGATATAATCATGCCGGAAAGAGCGCAGATTATTGTACACCATCTCCAGGTTCCTGGTGTACTCGTTCAGGTTCTCCAGATACTCCACTTTCTTCCGGGCCTCATAGCCTTTTCTCACCGTATGCAGCACAATAAGAATCATGCTGAACGTAAACAGAAAATAGAGCACAAGGGAAGCCACCATCAAAAAGAACTCCCTGTGGGTGATTTCCACATGATCGAAGAAAGAAGCCATGGTGAAAAGCATAAACGCGCAGAGCAAAAGGGTCAAAGCGATAAAAAGCAGCAGCTTCCTGCCCATTTTTTCCAAAATGCCAATGAGATATTTCCGGAACAGCCGTCTCACCAGATAAAGGACAGGGAAGGACACTGCAATTGCGCAGATTTCATATACTGTCAGCAAAAGGGGATTGGCATTCAGCTCCTGAATGGAGATGTCCCAAAACAGATTGCCTGCAAACGTTATTAAGTTCAGAATGACACAGTTTATGATATATCCCATGGGAATATAATAAACGGTATATGGCTTCTCCGTGAACTTCACCAGCAGAAGAGAATTCAGCGCCAGCGTAACGAACAACAAAGGAGTAAAGTTCAGATACATCTGCACAAAAAAGGGCACTGCCATCAATACGAAGAACACAGGGTATTTCCTTGCGGAAAGGTACGGATGGGCCAATATGAAAATGCTGCAGGTCAGCAGAAACGCAACCAGTATGGACTGGAGCCAATAGAGTGATGCGGTATCCATAAAGTCTCCCTCCCTTTCATTTTGAATTAAATCTTACGCTTGTAGCAAATCAAATGCGGCGCAAAGGACGAGGAACAGGAGAGCCGGCGGGATGGTGCCGGCCCTTTCCGGAAAGCCATAACCGGAAAGGATTCATAGTGTCATTTGGTGCTTGTTTATAGATTTCGTCTGTTCCTTGTGTGCAATATTGGAAATCTCGGTGGTATTGCGTAAATCCTTAATAGGCATAATAAGTGGCATGGCTTTACTCCTTTCTTTGTCATAATTATAGCATATTTATTGTATATTTCAACGCATAGGATTATCAAATAGTTCCTCGGGCTATATCCTGGACGGGGAGGAGTATTGTGTAAAACTGCCGGATAGCGGCGTTGCCAGAATCTGTCTTTATGCCGGGGAGAGGGAAAGTCTGGGAGCGGGGGGCCGCGGTGAGGGGCCAGAAAGCGGAATGGTTGAGGAATGCAGGGCAGGGGCCGGAATTACAAGCCATTGGACTGCAACCGCACAGATGCATATATTTCAGCATGCTCATGTTGAGCGACTTGCCGAGAATCCTTGACACCTTTTTCGGCTCTTCCTACAGCCTCAACAGCCTGCATAAAATCCGGTAGCCTGCACAACTCATCCAATCAGCACTTCCTTCCCCCGAAATGCAAAGCCGTATCTCCGAATCCTGTCTGCGGAGATTCCTTTCGCCTCCAGGGCTGCTGCATATTTCATGTCTTCAATCTGCTTCAGCGCTGACTGCACGGTATCCTCCAGTGTCCTCTCGCCGTCTTCCGGGTCATGGACCTTGAATTCCATGATGACTGCATCTTGGCCCGGGTCTTGGGGCTCCAACATCACGTCATATCTGCCGAACCCGCTCTCTCTGTTGGAAGTGACCAGATATCGCCCCCGCAGGTCCACCAGCAGTCCCAGCACGAAGCCGTGGCAAAATCGCCCCGGCTCGTTTGCTTCGGAGGGCCTGTTCCCGCTGTCAAAGAAGCTGAAGGTGTCCAGGGCCACCCGGTTCATATAGCGGTTCATCTCACGGAGGTTCCCCTTTAGAAGCGCTTTCACGAACCCATTATAAGCCGGGGTATATTCCTTCAACCATTCATCCACCATCCCTTCGAACATGGACCTGACCTCCCTGTTCGTCAGCGCCAGGTCATATTCCGGCCGACCTCTTTCCGCATCAAAGACAACCGAGTCCACCCGCAGGTAGCCGCTGGCAAGGAGCAGGCTCCAGACGGCGCTGTCCTTATAATCCAGCTGGTTGAAGACGACCTGCTCATCCAGCGCTGTATGGTAGGTCTCTCCATTCAGCAGGCGCTCCATCACCATCTTCACCTCCGGGCCGCCCTCACGGATCAGCTTCCCTGCCAGACTGTTGGAACTGGTGTTCGCCCAGTAGGCGGCCAGCTTGCCCTTGTCCAGGAAGTTCAGAATGGACCAGGGATTGTAGATGTCCCGCCTGCTTCCGAAGACAAAGCCGTCATACCAGCTCTTTACATTCTGCTTCTCTTCGCCAAGACCATATTCATCCAGTGCGGCAAACACCTCTTCCTCCGTAAAACCAAAGGAATCTGCGTATTTATCGGATGTGGCAGTCACTACCTCCAGGTTGTTCAGGTCTGAGAACAGCGATTCCTTGCTGATGCGAGTGATTCCGGTCAGGATTGCCCTGTCCAGGTAAGGGTTCGTTTTGAACGCGGCATTGAATAATCCTTTCATGAAATCTGACAGCTCCGCCCAATAACCGTTCAGATAGGCCTCCTGCATGGGCGTGTCATACTCATCCAGCAGGATGATGACTTTCTTTCTATAATAACGTGATAAATAATTTGATAAAGCGTTCAGGGAATCGGCGGCCATATAATCTTCCATTTCAACCGATATTTCCTGCCAGGTGTCTCTCTCGTCCTGGTTCAGGCAGCTGCTGTCGGCCAGGAAAGCATATTTATTGTATAAGTCCTTGATGATTCGGCATATCTTCTTTCTTGCGTTGGGGAAGTCGGTTTCCTTTACTTTGGCAAAGGACAGACTGATGACAGGGTAGGTTCCCTGCAGCTGCCTGTACTTCCAATCCTCGTCAGAGGATTTG
>CAJUFB010000011.1:0-63443 GCA_910585805.1 uncultured Acetatifactor sp. | reverse complement strand
AGCTCGTCAGAGGATTTGAGCTCGTCAGAGGATTTGAGCTCGTCAGAGGATTTGAGCTCGTCAGAGGATTTGAACTCGTCAGAGGATAGGGTTTTGTCCTGCCAGATAGAAAGGCCTTTGAACAGCTCCCCTCTGCCTGCATAGTCCACAGAAAAGAACTGTTCCACCATGCTCAGGTTCAGGGTCTTGCCGAAACGTCTTGGGCGGGTAATCAGGGTGACTATGTCATTGTTCTCCCACCACTCTTTAATGAACCCGGTCTTGTCAATATAAAAGCAATTCGATTGGATCAATTGCCCGAATTCCTGATGTCCTATGCCTACCGTCCTTGCCATGGATACCTCCTGGAAAATATGTGCCATGGTTCCATTTTAATCTATTCCCTGGAAAAGTCAATGGGATTCGCTTAGGGTAAAAATTTACTGTATTGTCAAATCAACGTTTCAATGTTAATATCTGCACAACTAACAGAATTTTCTGGCAGGAGCAGTGAGGGGCGGAGGATGTGGATGGAGGATAAGATGGCGCGTTGGCGGAGGCGGTTTTTTCCAGGGAGCCGAAGCGCAGGGCTGTACAAAGGAGAGAAAGATGCTTGATAACAAAGGGTTTGATTTATGGGCGGATGGATATGACAAAAGCGTCGGGCTGCCGGACGAGGAGGGCGCTTATCCGTTTGCGGGGTATAAGCAGGTTTTGAATGAAATTTACAATAGAGTGTTGATTGATAAATGTAATTCCGTGCTGGATATTGGTTTTGGCACGGGCACTCTTACCAATAAACTGTACGCGCAGGGCTGCCGCATCTGGGGACAGGTTCAACTCCGTTTTGTCTGGCGAAATAGTCTCTTATGACGCCCGCGGTAAGGAAGTGTCTACAAATAACTGATATAACTGATACAAGTTTAAAGCTGTTTTCCTTGTATTTCCGGGCTTTTCTCTAAAGAAGTTGTATCAGTTTTTTCCGACAATTCCTAAGCAGTATGCCAAAGGGCACAAGCCTCATGATTCTGTCATAATTAATGGGGGGAGCAAAATACATTCTGCCTCCACCATATTTCTTTATGCTTTTTTCATCCGTAATAATCTGGAATTTCGGCATATCCTTGCTGTCGTTCAGCATTGCGTTGAAATCTTTTTTTCTCCTCATTTGCCATAGATAGGCACCTCCCGAACATAAACATACCTCAAAGAAGGCATAGAAGCAATGAGACGGATCAATCAATGCTTTCATTTCTATAGTCTGTGTGAAAAAAGGTTTGTTCAACTTTAAACTCATTGACAAGCATCTGTCCCGTGACTATAATTAACCGTAGTTCCCGCCAGTTAATTCTGTCTACATTTCTAAAGGCTTTATTTTAGCGGAATTACTGTCTATATCTGAAATGTAGAATGTATTTACTTTTTATTTCTATCTACACAAATTTTTGATTGTATTGAAAGACTCTATCAGTGTTTATGGGGCTTCGTATACTGTTTTCATTGTAGAAGGAATTATATAGCGGGAACTACGGATTAACTTAATATTTAATCTGACATATTAAGGAACTGTAGGGACGATTTATACTGCTTAACAGTTATAATTTCCGAGTAACCCGACTGCATAACGCCAGCCATATGCGTTTAACCAGTGCAGTACGGTAAATTCTGGCGTTATGCAGTATAAGCGCTGTCGGCAGAATCGGGGGATGTTCCCGGGGGCCTACAAGCAGCTGTCGGAGGTGGAGTTTTCCAGGGTATGGGTCAATTCGGTCAGTGAATGGGCCTCCGACAACCAGGGAAATGACCTGAAGCCCACCCAGGTGGAAGCGCCGGAATGGGTGGAGAGCCAGCTTTACGACGCGGAGGGGTATGTGGTGGAGCCCTTAAGCCTGTACCTGACGGCGGGGAAGCACACGATCACGGTGGTTTCCCAGAGGGAGCCCATGGTTCTGGGCGCCATCACCCTGAAAAACGAGAAGACGCCCCTGGACTATCAGGAGCAGTACCAACAGTGGTTTGGGGACGGGGGGAAGGATACCTCCGGGCAGCTGGTGGAGATTCAGGCAGAATATGCGGAGAAGAAATCTTCCAGCATGCTCTATCCCACCCAGGACCAATCTTCTCCGGCCATCGTCCCCTACAGCGCCAGGGCGCTGAAGAACAATACCATCGGCGGCAACAGCTGGAGCCATACGGGGCAGTGGATCGAATGGGGGTTTGACGTGGAGCAGGACGGATTTTACAATATTGCGCTCCACGCAAAGCAGAACTTTGTAAAAGGTATTTATGTATCCCGGAAAATCCTGCTGGACGGCCAGGTGCCTTTCAGCGAGATGAGCCATTACGGTTTTACATACAATTCTGATTGGGAAATGATCAAACTGTCGGATGAGGCGGGAGAGCCTTACCGGTTCTATCTCACCGCAGGGCATCACACGTTGCGGATGCACCGGGACTCCCGACTGCGATATCTATCTGACAGACCCCCAGTTCGGCATTCCCGCCGCGCTGAACGGCTATGCCCAGAAGATCTCCAGCTATGCGCCGGCAGATTCCGACATCCTGAACGACCAGGTAGTGCTGCGCCCGTTTAACGTGCTTGGCAGCAATGAGTACCTGATCTGTACTTCCGACAATTACATCATCCCCAGCGGCGCGTGCTATATCTACCCCGGCAAGCGGGTCTATCTGTCCCAGAGCGGGAAGTTCAGTGAGGCGGCGGAGTATGCCGGTACCCCGAAGCTTATTGCCCTGACGGAGAACGGCTGCCTTTTTGACCCTGAGCTTGCATTCAGAGATCAGGCGCCCTGGCTGTGGTTCTGCACCTGGAGCGGGGAATTTGTGATCCGCAGCGGCATGCCCCTGCTTTCCGAGGAGTACACGGAGGAGGCCATGGTGAAGAAGGTATATGATGACGAGAGAGTTATCACACTGGATGAATTGCCGGATTGGAAACATTATAGCAGGGATTAGGTGATGCAGTCGGGCCTGTGAAAGCAGGGATTGTTTCCGGAATCCTGGGGCGGCGGGGGTGCTGCCCCTGCTTCTATTTCCGGTTTTATGACGGCGCCTGATTGGAGGCGTTTCTTTGTCCGTTATCAGGTAAGGGGCTGCCGGGAAATGGCCCTGGAATCGAAAAGCTGGGAACATTTGCCGGCCTTAGTGTATAACAAGAGAGCGCTCCTGCGATAGGTAACGAAAAGCGGCAAATGAATGCGCCCGCGAGTATAGAAAAAGCTTGACTCTCAAATCTTACTGATGTAATATTTAAGGATAGATATCCATGGGATGAGGAGGCAGGGAGGAAGCGGTTATACTCACAGGGATGAAATTTGCCGCCTTTGTCCCTGGTTTCTCTCGCCCGTGAGCCGGGCTGCATGGCAAGTTTTGGGGCTGCGGGTGCATATTGCGGAAAAGGAGAAGCAGGTTTATGAAAGACGGCAGGAATTTTATAGTCAACTGCCTGTTGGGAAGGGGCTTGCCCGTGTTTGGAATAACGATGTTTCTGCTGACGGGATGCGGCAGGGAATTTCCGGAATTTCCGGAGTTTTCGGAGGTGCCGGAGGCTGCGGCGATATCCACAGAGGGCGAAGCATATTCTGATGGAGAAAAAGATTTTGCGGATGCGGAAAGCATTGCGGCAGTATATGAGGACATCTGCCGGGAGGCGGCAAAAGCCAATGTGCAGGACAGCCTGGAAGTGACACGGCGCATTGTCGCCGGGCTCGGAGAGAAGGGCTATGTGGCTGTTGACAGCGAAAATCAGGTGGATATGGCAGGGGCAGGGCAGGTGGCAGCGTTCTGTAAAGCGGTGGAGGAAAACAAAAAGGATAAGCTTACAATCCTGCAGGTTACGGGAAGGGGCTTCCGGAAATTTGATCTGCAGACAGAGGGCGGCGAGGTAAATATCATCAGGGGATACTACCAGTATGGCCAAAACGGACATCTTCAGAACAGAAGCACCGCAGGGTATCGGGCTGACGTATGGCAGTATACGGAAGAAGGGTATTTGATTTTTGAGGGAAATTATTTCTCGGAGGAGAATTATGTGCTGACATTGAGCGGCACATCGGAACATACGGCGCTGCGCGTAATGCCATTGGATGAAAAATGCAGGGAATGGAACAGAAAGTATCTGCTGCCGGTTGGTTATGGGCAGAATAATCTTTTTCTCTGTGATTGGACGGAAAGCGATTACGGAGATCTGGACCTTTATGATATATTTGACAAATTTTATCCTGTGCTGTACGGGGAACCTGTTCCTTATGGCCCGGATGCGGATTTGACGGCGGGGACAGTGTACATGATATCGGAAGAAATATTCGAAAAAGTGATTATGACATATTTCAATATCGATACAAATACCCTGCGCTCCAGGACAAACTATAGTCCGCAGCATGGGGCATACGAATACAGGCCCAGGAGCTTTTATGAGGCAGAATATCCGGATATTCCCTATCCGGAGGTTGTGGGCTGTACGGAAAATCCGGACGGAACCGTTTCCCTCATGGTCCATGCGGTGTATCCTTATGAAAATACTTCCGTGTCATTTTCTCATGAGACGGTGCTCCGGCTGCTGGGAGGGGAGCGTTACCAGTATGTCTCGAATCGGGTGATTTCCGAGGATGGGGATTATGACATCCGGTGGCATTCCGGGAGGCTGACGGAGGAAGAGCGGGAAACGTTTTTTTCCCAATGAAAGGGTATCAATGAGGGGATGCCGATGAAAATGAAAGGATACCAATGAAGGGTTGGCGAAATTTTTCTTGCTATTCGAAGTATTTTGGTATATGATAGACCTGTCCTTCGAAGGGCGATTCGGCCCGGGAGAGGTATTTGGTAAGCTGTTTCATATTTCTGCACAGTTTCTGAATATGTCCGCTGTAATCTTTTGCACACATCCATAGGAGGTCTATTATGATACCGAATAATCATGCAGCACAGATATTTCCTCTGATTCAGCCATTGCCGGAGGTATTGGGCGCGCCCAGGATTTTGGCCGATGTTATGGATCAGATCCGGGGAGACCAGGTTCTCTGTACGATGTTTGAGTCCCTTGCGCCGCCGGAGCAGGAAGCGTTTCTTGGGTTCTGTATGGGTAACCGGGGGCTGAAAGTAACCTATGATCCGTTCTTTCAGCATCTTTTTCATCCCGGTATGCATCCGGAAAGGCTGAACCGCCTGCTTACCTGCATTATGGGGCAGAATGTGAAAGTGCGGGAGGTGCTTTCCCGGGAAAGGATGCGGTTGTCCGAGGGCAGTTCCCTGCTTATCATGGATATCCTGGTTCAGCTTGCCGACGGCAGCCTGGTGTCGGTGGAGATGCAGAAGGTGGGATACGACTTTCCGGTAGAAAGAAGCTTCTGCTATGGGTCAGACCTTCTGGTGCGCCAATACGACCTTGTCCGGAAGAAGTGGGGGAAGAAATTCTCGTACCGGGATATGCGGCCTGTATACATTATTGTCCTCATGGAAAAAAGTCCGGGCCTGTTCCGGAGACAGGGTGACCCAAAGCCGTCCGACGAAAAACTTCCCGATGGAAGGATGTCTGTAAACGAAGAGCAGGTTGCTTGCAGGAAATCCGAAAACGGGGAGCAGATTGACAGCAGAAAATCCGTGAAGGGGAAGCAGTCCGGCAGCATTCCCCTGCAATATATACACCGCTCCGAATTTCCGGTTTATCCGGGTTAGGACATGCCGATGAGATTATTTCTATAAACGTATATGGTGATAACAGAGAGATTATTGCGGATGGGGTGCCTGAAATAGAGGATTTCATGAAAGAGGTTCTCCCCGATATGCAGCCCGGGGAAGAAAACGACCAGTCAGATGTTTGCCCCGATATAGAAGGCTATTTTGAGTAAGGCGGATAAGTGTTGTGGAAATTGTACTTGTCATTGTATGCATAAGTGCGCAGACAGGAGGGGCCATTTCATTCGGAATTTGCACAGTTGGTGGTATTCAGTCCATATAGACTTAGAAAATGCTGAGAAGTGGAAAAAACGGTGACAGGTGACCTGAATTCGTCGTGAGCGTTTTTTCCACAATATGCTGGAAATGCTGAATATGCAATGCCGACGAATTTCTGGCCTATAGGCGTACTTTTATCAATACGGATTTATGAACTGTTTTTGTGCAAAAGGAACAAATCTGTTTCAAATTCCATTGTAAACGCAAAATTCGTGAAATTCAACAAAAGGAACAAATGTTCTAAAAAATCCCGTTTTGCTCTGTACAAAACAATAGCTGTATGGTATAATCAGAAGCACTTTTGGAAAAGAAAACAGTGAGTGGCCTGCTCACTTTGAATTTATGGAGGTGTTTTTGTGCCGAATGCAGAAAGCAGCAGTTTTAAGCTTCATTCCGAGTACCAACCCACCGGCGACCAACCCGCAGCAATCGCTGAACTGGTAGAAGGCTTCAAGAAAGGCAACCAGTTCCAGACCCTGCTGGGCGTAACCGGCTCCGGCAAGACCTTCACCATGGCCAACGTCATCCAGGCGTTGAACAAGCCCACTTTGGTAATAGCGCACAATAAGACCCTGGCAGGGCAGCTCTACGGCGAGTTTAAGGAATTTTTCCCTGAAAACGCGGTGGAATACTTTGTGTCCTACTACGACTACTACCAGCCGGAAGCCTACGTGCCCTCCTCCGACACCTACATCGCTAAGGACTCCTCCGTCAACGATGAGATCGATAAGCTGCGCCTGTCAGCCACGGTTTCCCTCACGGAGCGCAGGGATGTGGTGGTGGTGGCCAGTGTGTCCTGCATCTATGGGCTGGGCAGCCCTGACGAATATAAGGACATGGTGGTGTCGCTTCGGCCCGGCATGGTGAAGGACAGGGATCAGGTGCTGCGGGAACTGGTGGATATCCAGTATACCCGGAATGAAATGGACATGCAGAGGGGATGCTTTCGGGTGCACGGGGATGTGATAGAGGTGTATCCGGCCCAGGGGGGAGATTATTTTATCAGGATCGAGTTCTTTGGGGACGAAGTCGACCGGATTGCGGAAGTGGAGCCGCTGTCGGGCAGGGTTCATGCCGTATTGAGCCACATTGCTATTTTTCCGGCCTCCCATTATGTGGTTTCCCATGATAAGATCAGGACTGCCTGTGACAATATCGAGAAGGAGCTGGAGGCGCAGGTCCGCTATTTCAAGGGAGAGGACAAGCTCATTGAGGCTCAGCGCATTGCGGAGAGGACGAATTTTGATATTGAGATGATGCGGGAGACGGGATTCTGCTCCGGCATCGAGAATTACTCCCGTCATCTTAACGGGATGCCTGCGGGTGCTCCGCCGTTGACGCTGATGGACTTTTTTGATGATGATTTTCTGATTATCATAGACGAGTCTCATATGACGATTCCCCAGATCCGGGGGATGTACGCCGGAGACCGCTCCAGGAAGCAGACGCTGGTGGACTACGGCTTCCGGCTTCCCTCCGCCATGGACAACAGACCCCTGAATTTCGAGGAGTTTGAATCTCATATCGACCAGATGCTGTTCGTGTCGGCAACCCCTTCCGTCTATGAGGAGGAGCATGAACTGATGCGCACGGAGCAGATCATCCGTCCCACGGGCCTGTTGGACCCGGAGGTGGATGTGCGTCCTGTGGAGGGTCAGATCGATGACCTGATCGGCGAGATTAACAAGCAGACAAGTAAACACAACAAGGTGCTGGTGACCACCCTGACCAAGCGGATGGCGGAGGATCTGACGGATTATATGAAAGAAGTGGGGATCCGGGTAAAATATCTGCATTCCGATATTGATACGCTGGAGCGGGCGGAAATTATCCGGGATATGCGCCTGGATGTGTTTGACGTGCTTGTGGGCATCAATCTGCTGCGGGAAGGATTGGATATTCCCGAGATTTCCCTGGTGGCAATCCTGGATGCGGACAAGGAAGGATTTCTGCGAAGTGCCACCTCTCTGATCCAGACCATTGGCCGCGCGGCAAGAAATGCAGAAGGGCATGTAGTCATGTACGCGGATACGATTACGGAGTCCATGCAGATCGCGTTGACCGAGACCAGCCGCCGCCGGGAAATCCAGATGAAATATAATGAAGAACACGGCATTACGCCTCAGACGATCAAGAAGGCAGTCCGGGATCTGATCGCCATCTCCAAAGTCATCGCAAAGGAAGAGATGAGATTTGAAAAGGATCCGGAGTCCATGAGCCGAAAGGAATTGGAGAAGTTGATCGCAGACGTGCAGAAAAAGATGCAGAAAGCCGCTGCGGACCTGAATTTCGAGGCGGCCGCGGAGCTTCGGGACAAGATGATCGAATTAAAGGCGAAGCTGCGGGATATGGACGAAGATAAGGACTGAAGCATAAAGACTGAAGCAACAAGACGCCGTTAGGCCGCGATATGCAGCATGGAATCATTTGCCGTCTGCCTCTGCCTTTTTGCCTGGCTTTGAATAAGGCGTTGGGTGACAGAATTGTATCATGCCTGGTAGCTGAAGGGATGGCAGGGAGAAGATGTGTGGATAAACAGACGGCAGATATAAACAAGTGAGCGCAATGAAGACGCAGTTGGAAGGCGAAAAAGTATGCTCATGAGTACAGCAGAAAAGGGACAGGAGCAGAGAGATGGAAGAAATCAAGAAGATGCGTCCCCGCGAGTATATTAAGATCCGTGGGGCTGCAGAGCATAATCTGAAAAATATAGATGTGGATATCCCCAGAAACGAACTGGTGGTATTGACAGGGATGTCAGGTTCGGGCAAGTCTTCCCTGGCCTTTGACACCATTTATGCGGAGGGGCAGAGAAGATATATGGAATCTCTGTCGTCATACGCCAGACAGTTCCTGGGGCAGATGGAAAAGCCTAACGTGGAGAGGATTGAAGGTCTCTCCCCGGCCATTTCAATTGACCAGAAATCCACCAATCGCAACCCTCGTTCCACCGTGGGAACAGTGACAGAGATATACGATTATTTCCGGCTTCTCTATGCCAGGATCGGTATACCGCACTGTCCTAAGTGCGGCAGGGAGATTGCGAAGCAGACAGTGGATCAAATGGTGGATCAGGTGATGGCTCTTCCGGAGGGGACCAGATTGCAGCTTCTGGCGCCGGTGGTCAGAGGGCGTAAGGGACAGCATGAGAAAGTATTGGACAGGGCGCGCAGGAGCGGTTATGTACGTGTTCGTATAGACGATAATATTTATGAACTGACGGAAGAGATTTCCCTGGAAAAAAATATCAAGCATAATATTGAGATCGTGGTGGACAGACTGGCAGTGAAATCTGGTATAGAGCGCCGCCTGGCGGATTCCATAGAAAATGTTCTGAATCTGGCGGAGGGACTGCTGGTGGTGGATGTCATCGGAGGAGAGTCCATGACCTTCAGCCAGAGCTTTTCCTGCCCTGACTGCGGTATCGGCATCAGTGAGATCGAACCCAGAAGTTTTTCCTTTAATAATCCCTTTGGCGCCTGTCCGGAATGTTCCGGGCTGGGCTATAAGATGGAGTTTGATATAGACCTGATGGTTCCGGATAAGCGATTAAGCATAAATGAAGGGGCCATTGCGGTCACTGGCTGGCAGTCCTGCGCAGATAAGTCCAGTTTTACCAATGCGCTGCTGCGCGCACTGTGCAAAGAATATGATTTTGAGCTTGATACGCCTTTTGAGCAGTATCCGGACAAGGTGAAGGAAATCCTGGTTTATGGCACGGGCGGAAAAGAAGTTGAGGTTCATTATCAGGGGCAGCGGGGAAGCGGTGTCTATCCGGTGGCTTTCGAAGGGCTGGTCCGCAATGTGGAGCGGAAATACAGAGAGACTTTTTCAGAGACGATGAAACAGGAGTATGAGACTTTCATGCGTGTTACGCCCTGCAGGGAATGTAAAGGTATGCGTCTGAAGAAAGAGTCTCTGGCGGTAACGGTATGTGACAGGAATATATATGAGATTACGTCAATCTCTATTTTGGAATTAAATGACTTTCTGGAGAAGATGCAGCTTACCAGCCAACAGCTTTTGATCGGAAAACAGTTGCTGAAGGAGATACGCGCCAGAGTCAGCTTTCTGGTGGATGTGGGACTGGAGTATCTGTCTCTGTCCAGGGCGACTGCTTCTTTGTCCGGAGGTGAAGCGCAGCGCATCCGCCTGGCTACCCAGATTGGTTCGGGATTGGTAGGAGTCTGCTATATTCTGGACGAGCCCAGTATAGGGCTGCATCAGAGGGACAATGACAAGCTGTTGAATACGCTGAAGAACCTGCGGGATCTTGGGAATACCATGATCGTGGTAGAACATGATGAAGATACCATGCTTGCGGCGGATTATGTGGTGGATATCGGTCCCGGCGCCGGTTCCCACGGAGGCGAAGTGGTGGCCTGCGGCACTGCGGAAGAGATTATGAAGATACCGGAGTCTGTTACGGGAAAATATCTCAGCGGCGAGCTGCGGATCCCTGTTCCTGCAGAGCGGAGAAAGCCCGGGGGTTTTCTGAAGGTGCTGGGTGCCCGTGAGAATAATCTGAAAAGTATCAATGTGGAGATTCCGCTGGGGGTATTGACCTGTGTCACCGGTGTGTCCGGTTCCGGCAAGAGTTCGCTGATCAATGAGATCCTGTACAAGCATCTGGCAAGAGATCTGAACCGCGCCAGATGTATTCCCGGGAACCATAAGGATATCCAGGGGTTGGAGCAGCTGGATAAAGTTATAGCCATCGACCAGTCTCCCATCGGGCGAACTCCCCGTTCCAACCCGGCTACCTACACCGGAGTATTTGATCAGATCAGGGATCTGTTTGCCTCCACGGCGGATGCCAAGGCGAAAGGCTACGGCAAAGGCCGCTTCAGTTTTAATGTAAAGGGCGGGCGCTGTGAAGCCTGCGGCGGAGACGGCATCATAAAGATAGAAATGCATTTTCTGCCGGATGTCTATGTGCCCTGTGAAGTCTGCGGCGGCAAGCGGTACAACCGTGAGACTTTGGATGTGAAATATAAAGGAAAGAATATTTTTGACGTGCTGGATATGACGGTGGAGGAAGCTTATGGTTTCTTTGAGCATCTTCCGGCTATCCGGCGCAAGATAGAGACGCTGTATGATGTGGGACTTGGCTATGTGAAGCTGGGACAGCCTTCCACCACCCTGTCCGGAGGGGAGGCTCAGCGGATCAAGCTGGCCACGGAGCTTTCACGGCGCAGTACGGGCAAGACGATCTATATTCTGGACGAACCTACTACGGGCCTGCATTTTGCAGACGTGCATAAACTGGTGGAGATTCTTCACAGGCTGGCGGAGGGCGGCAATACCGTTGTAGTCATAGAGCATAATCTGGATGTGATCAAGACGGCGGACTATATTATTGACATGGGGCCCGAGGGCGGAGACCGGGGAGGTACTGTCATTGCCAGAGGGACACCGGAGGAGGTTGCGGAGAATAAGGCGTCCTATACCGGAATTTATATAAGGAAAATGTTGGAGAAGGATAAAAAGCACTAAAGAAGCCCGGAATTTTTGCCGAAATGATAAAGGGAGCCGGTAGAGATTTCTTTTTATTAAAATTTTCATAAACCCCTATGAAAATGGATTTTTTTCGGTTATAATAGTATACGTGTGACTTTTACTATGACTGAGAATGTGAAAAGCAGGTCTGAAAAATAATAAACTGATAGCCGAAAATTGAGTATGAATCGAAGAAGAATGGAATCCATGGAGAAAGGGGTACAGTATGCAGTGCACAGATATCGGAATTGATTTGGGTACGGCCAGCATTTTAGTATACATCAGAGGAAAGGGCGTGGTACTGAAAGAGCCTTCCGTTGTAGCGTTTGACAGAGACACCAATAAGATCAAGGCCATCGGGGAGGATGCGCGCCTGATGCTGGGCAGGACTCCGGGCAATATAATTGCGGTGCGCCCTCTGCGTCAGGGAGTTATATCCGATTACTCCGTTACGGAGAAGATGATGAAATATTTTATCCAGAAAGCGTTGGGCAGAAGAAGCTTCAGAAAGCCCCGTATCGCTGTATGCGTTCCCAGCGGTGTTACGGAGGTGGAGAAAAAGGCAGTGGAGGATGCCACGTATCAGGCGGGAGCCAGGGATGTGGAGATCATCGAGGAACCTATTGCTGCTGCGATCGGCGCAGGGATTGATATTGCCAAGCCCTGCGGCAACATGATCGTGGATATCGGCGGCGGCACTTCCGACATAGCGGTGATCTCTCTCGGCGGCACGGTAGTCAGTGCGTCCATCAAGGTAGCCGGAGATGATTTTGATGAAGCGATAGTACGCTATATGCGCAAAAAGCATAATCTTCTGATCGGTGAGAGAACGGCGGAGGATCTGAAAATAAAGATCGGTTCGGCATATAAGAGAACCGAGGTGGACTACATGGATGTGAGGGGACGGAATCTGGTGACAGGCCTTCCCAAGACTGTGAAGGTGTCCTCGGAAGAGACGGAGGAAGCGCTGCGGGAGACCACATCCCAGGTCGTGGAGACCATTCACAGCGTATTGGAGAAGACACCGCCCGAGCTGGCAGCGGATATTGCGGATCGTGGAATCGTACTGACAGGAGGCGGCAGCCTTCTGCGGGGACTGGAGGAACTGATTTCTTCCAGGACAGGTATCAATACAATTACTGCCGAGGATCCCATGACGGCAGTGGCCATCGGAACGGGCAAATATGTGGAATTCCTTTCCGACTATAATGGCAAATAAGAAGGAGGCACTGAATGTTAAAAGGTTTGTACACTGCCTACACAGGCATGATCAATGAACAGCACAGGATGGATACCCTGACGAACAATCTGGCCAATGCATCCACGGTAGGATTTAAAAAGGAGGGGTCCACCAGCCAGTCCTTCGACGATATCCTGACGGTAAAAATTAAGGATTCTTCGCAGGGGGCGTATCTGACGAAACGTATGGGAATGAATAATCCGGGTGTGAAGATCGGCGAAAACTACACTGATTTCACCCAGGGATCTTTCCGCATTACAGGGAATACTTATGATCTGGCGTTGGCCGGGGAAGGATTTTTTGCCATAGAATTTACCAACAAAGCCGGTGAGACTTCCACCATGTATACAAGAGCCGGACAGTTCACTCTGAATACCGAAGGATATCTGGTGACCGACGACGGTGATTATGTGCTGGATACCCAGAACAGGAGGATCCGCTTAAATCCTCTGCAGGATGCTCAGATCGATGATTACGGCAGGATCACACAGAACGGTACGGTTGCGGCCACGATCCAGGTGGCTGATTTCGAAGATTACAATTACCTGGAAAAATATGCGGAAACATATTACAGGCCGGCAGAGGGCGCGCGTCCTACCGAAGGCACTGCTCTGGTCAAGTCCGGTTATCTGGAAATGGCCAATTTTCAGATTGTATCCGAGATGGTGAATCTGATTTCCATTACACGGGCTTATGAGAGCAACCAGAAGATCATCCAGACATATGACAGCTCTCTTGAGATTGCGACTACTCAGCTGGGCAGGGTATAACGAAGGGTTTGTGTTAATGGGTGCGGAGGCAGGGACGGGTACGGCATCCTGAAATGACAGAAAGGAACGAAAATTATGGTACGCAGCTTATGGACAGCAGCAACCGGAATGATTGCGCAACAGACAAACATTGACACGATCGCAAATAATCTTGCCAATGTAAATACTCAGGGTTACAAGACCCATGTAAACGAATTTAAGACACTTCTGTATCAGACGTTACAGACAAAGACAACCACGGCAAATGGGGAGCAGAAGCCTGTAGGCGCGCAGGTAGGCCTTGGTGTGCGTAATTCCGCCATCACCACTATCTTCACTCCGGGGAATCAATATGCTTCAGAGAGCGATACTGATTTTATGATAGACGGAAAAGGTTTCTTTGCTTTGCGGGGCAGTGACGGTAATACATACTATACGCGAAACGGCAACTTTCAGTTTGCCCTTGGAACCAATGGCAATATGCTGGCGAACTCGGACGGACTGCCGGTACTGAGCACAACCGGACAGCCGATCGTGTTGGGAACTAATTACATCCTTTCCGATGTAACAGTGAACAAGTATGGGGAGATCTGCTATCCGGATCAGCAGAAACAGCCCCAGCCTATCGGAATCACCATCGGCCTGTTCCAGTTTAATAATCCCAACGGACTGGAGAAGATGGCGGAGACTCTGTATGCTCAGACGGCGGCCAGCGGTCAGCCCATCAACGAGGCTACCAGCAATATGGTAACAAAGAGTAATGTTATCCAGAAATATCTGGAAGGTTCCAATGTGCAGGTAGTTGATGAGATGGTGAATATGATCGTGGCGCAGCGTGCATATGAACTGAATTCCAAGGCGATCACGACTACAGACGAAATGCTTCAGCAGGCAAATAACCTGAAGCGTTAATGATCTGAAGGCGGTTCGGTATTTTGGGAGTAGGGAAGTGCCTGCGCGAAATAGAACGCTGGCAGGGTCATGGGATGCGTGCGGTTAACAGATATGCACAGTATCCGTAGCGGCCGGAGAGGAGAGCAGATGACAGATTTCAGTAATATAACGGGCATGTACAGTGATATGTATTCCACAGCTGCAAATCAAAGCGCGTCCAGTCTTCAGAATAAGCTGACGGATGCGGATTATTCCAAGGCATCGGATACGGAGCTGATGGATGCGTGCAAGCAGTTCGAGGCGTACTTTATCGAGCAGATGTATAAGGGAATGATGAAGACCATTCCTCAGAGCGAGGAAACATCTAATTATACTTCTTCCATGATGGATTTTTATAAGGACCAGATGATTCAGAGCGTGGCGGAGGAAACCAGTGATCAGAACGGCGGTTTTGGTCTGGCGCAGATGCTCTATGAGCAGATGAAGCGCAATTTCGGTGTTTCGGAAGTACCTGTGGCAGAGGAGATGGAAGCTGCTGCCACGGAATGAGAGGATAGCCCTGGACAGATTGGCAAATTCCGATGGTCCTGCGTATATTTTTTGAACTTCCGGAATTGTTTTGGAAAGATCAGATGACAGCACAGAAAGTAAGGAAGTGTCTACAAATAATCGCTGCGGGTTTGCGGCAATGTTTATTGTAGTTCCAGGTTTTTTCCTAAACATATTACAGGAACCGCTTCGCGAACCCTGTAATCAAAGGGAATTTGCAGCGATTATTTTCCGATAATTTCTAAGCATAGGTTTCATATAAGGCTGCCCGGAGGTAGAGGCAGCCTTGTTCTGCTATGTATTGTATTTGGACAGTGGTACATTGACAGGGCTGAATTGCTCTGTACCTGAAGGCAGAATACCATGGAGATTCCGCAAATATATGAAAGCCTGTGGGTGACTGCTGTAAAGGGATAACAGAGGATACTGGATGGAAACGGTCAACGGGTATGTAGAGCATATCATTTTTCAGAATAATGACAATGGTTATACGGTAATGAATCTGGTGTCCGACGGAGATGAGATCATTTGTGTCGGTACCTGTAAAGGGCTGGGGCAGGGAGAGAATATCGCGGCACAGGGAGAGTATGTGGAGCATCCGTCCTATGGGATGCAGTTTAAGGTGAGCAGTTACCGTATTGTAATGCCGGAGGACAGCGCGGGAATGGAGAGGTATCTGGGTTCCGGCGCTGTCAAGGGAGTCGGTCCTGCGTTGGCTTCCAGGATCGTGAAAAGGTTTGGGGACGATACCTTTCGGATCATAGAAGAAGAGCCGGAGCGTCTGACGGAGATCAGGGGGATCAGTGAGCGCAAAGCCAGGGAAATCGCGGTTCAGATGGAAGAAAAAAGAGATCTTCGGGATGCGGTTGTCTATTTGCAGAAATATGGCATTTCCAATACGCTTGCAGTCAAGATATACGATGCTTACGGTACGGAGCTGTACGGCATTATGAAGGAAAATCCGTACCGTCTGGCGGAAGATATCAATGGTGTGGGATTTAAGATGGCGGACGAACTGGCTGCCAGGATTGGAGTCAGGGCAGATTCGGAATATCGCATCAGGAGCGGTATCCTGTATACGCTGATGCAGGCGGTGGGGGAGGGGAACTGCTATCTTCCCATAGAAAAGCTCATCGGGAAAGCGGCGGAACTTCTGGGTGTGCCGGGAGAAAATATACGGCTGCAGACAGAGAATCTGATGATGGATAAAAAGGTGGTTATCAAGGAAGATCAGGTTTTTCTGTCCGCTTACTATTATGCCGAATTGAACTGCGCGCGTATGCTTCATGACCTGAATGTTCCGCTTGTCTCGGAGGAAGCTATGCCTGATACAGGGACGTTGAAGCGTCTTGTGGAGATTGGGGATATGGAACTGGATGAACTGCAGTTCCGGGCGGTGAGTGAGAGTGTCCGCAACGGTGTGACCATCCTGGCAGGTGGCCCGGGCACGGGAAAGACCACCACCATTAATATGATGATAAAGTATTTTGAAGCGGAGGGCATGGATATTTTTCTGGCAGCGCCTACAGGGCGCGCGGCGAAACGCATGACGGAGGCTACAGGATTCGAGGCGAAGACCATACATCGTATGCTGGAGCTGAACAGCGCGCTGCCGGAAGAAAATTCACGGAAAGCCTGTTTCGTAAGGAATCGCGAGAATCCGCTGGAAGCGGATGTGATCATTATAGATGAGATGTCCATGGTGGATATCCAGTTGTTTCAGTCGCTGCTGGATGCGACTGTGCCCGGAACCAGGCTCATACTGGTGGGAGACGTGAACCAGCTGCCCAGTGTGGGACCAGGGCAGGTTCTGAGAGATCTGATCCGCAGTCAATGCTTTCCGGCAGTGGAGCTGAGAAAGATTTTCCGTCAGGCAGAGGAAAGTGATATTGTCGTCAATGCCCACCGGATCAATCGGGGAGAACAGATAGCTCTGGATAACAGATCAAAGGATTTTTTTCTGTTGGAAAGAAGTGACACAAATGTCATATATAAGCATATGATACAGTTGGTCAGGGAAAAACTGCCGGGCTATGTAAAGGCTTCTCCCTATGATATTCAGATACTGACGCCCATGCGGAAGGGAAGCCTGGGGTGCGAAGCGCTGAACGGAATCCTTCAGAGGTATCTGAATCCGGCCGACGGGAAGAAGAAAGAGCACATAAGCGGTGATACCGTTTACCGTGAAGGTGACAAGGTCATGCAGGTTAAGAATAATTATCAGCTGGAGTGGGAGATTGTCAGCCGCTACGGGATTCCTGTGGATAAAGGAGTGGGTGTCTTTAACGGGGATATGGGAAGGATCCTGGAGATCAATGAGGCTGCATCCTGCCTGGTGGTGGAATATGACGAACAGAGGCGGGTCACCTATCCATTTTCTCTTTTGGAGGAACTGGAATTGTCATATGCCATCACCATCCACAAGTCTCAGGGAAGCGAGTATCCGGCAGTGATCATGCCGCTGCTGGCGGGGCCCAGGCTGCTTTTTAACCGCAATCTCCTGTATACTGCCATCACAAGGGCCAAAAGCTGCGTCACCATATTGGGGAGCAGCAATGTGGTCAGAGGGATGATCGACAATGCCAGTGAAAACCGCAGATACACGGCGCTGGCTGCCAGGATCAGAGAAGTCTGCGGCAGTGAAGAAGGGCAGGGGATGACAAAATAGCGGCAGTCCCGGAATACAGGGGAGGCCATGCGAAGGAAGACGGATCATGGAACGGAATGGTCCGGAAACCCGGAGAGATGGGGCGGATGCCTGTGCGGCAGGATACAGCAGGGGGAGAAGCTTCAGGGAGAATATTTCAGGTCAGGGCGGAGAAGGTTTCGGAACGGAGGTTTCGAAACAGATGAGAACGGAAACAAAGATAAGAAAGCGGGCGGACGCGGCAGGGAGATGCAGGGCAGGAAGAACGGTTTATTCAGGCATACTGCAGCTCCTGTATCCCTTGAGATGTCCGGTCTGTGACAGGATTGTAAGACCGGCGGGGGAACGGATCTGCCTTGAATGTCTGGGCAGGCTGAAGATCCTGACACCGCCATGGTGTATGAAATGCGGCAAAAAGCTGCGGGAAGAGGGCGAGTATTGCGCTGACTGCAGGCGGAAAGTACATGTTTTCCAGAGAGGGAGGGCTCTTTATGAGTATGAGAGCGCCGCGCTGCCAATTTACCGCTTCAAGTATGGAGGCAGACAGGAATATGCGGAATATTTCGGCGGGGAGATGGCAGAGTATCTGGGAGACTTCATCCGGAGCGTACAGCCCGACAGTCTGATTCCCATTCCGCTCCACAGAAAAAGAAAGGCGGTGCGCGGGTACAATCAGGCGGAACTGCTTGCCAGAGCGATTGGAAGGCGTCTGGAGATCCCTGTTGACGCAAAATTCCTTGTCCGGGAGAAAAATACGGTACCACTGAAGTATGAAAATCCGCAGGAACGGCAAAATAATTTGAAAAAAGCTTTTAATATAGCGAGAAATGATGTAAAATTAGAGAAGGTAATTGTGGTTGACGATATTTTTACTACCGGCAGTACCATGGACGAAGTGTCGCGGGTTTTGAAAGCTGCCGGCGTAAGAGAAGTCTGCTTTGTAGCACTGGCGATCGGAGCGGGTATCTGAACGGGTGCAGACAGTTTTTTTGCCCGGGCGGTGCCGTCCGGATATCTATGAGACTGGAATAAGGAGATGCAGAGACTATGAATGTGAGAAATTGCAGAAGCTGTGGATGTATTTTTAACTATGTCACAGGTCCGGTGACATGTCCTGCCTGCCGTGAAAAGTTGGAGAAGAAATTCCAGGAAGTGAAAGAATACATCCGGGAGAACAAGGGTGTGGGTATTCCTGCGGTGGCGGAAGCCTGCGAGGTAGATGCCGGACAGATCCGCCAGTGGCTGAGAGAGGAACGCCTGGAGCTTTCGGAGGATTCAGCGGTTTTTCTGACTTGCGAAAACTGCGGCCAGCCCATCAGGAGCGGAAGGTTCTGCGAGAAATGTACCTTGAATATGACCAAAGGATTTCAGGAGGTGCTGAATTCCGGCAGGCAGACAACGTCCAAACCTGAAAAGCACGAGGGAGAAAGCGCCAGGATGCGGTTTTTGAAATAGCGCGGCAGGAGGTGTATTGTGCTCAGTGAAGAACGCATTATATTGATGACAAGGATGGCTTCCTATGAGCAGGGAGAAGGCAGGAAAAATGTGAAGATCGGAAATTATTTTCGCAGTGATTACATTACTGTACAGGTTCTGAAGGCTGTAGTCTGCGCGATTGTGGCATTCCTGATCATGTGTGGATTGTACGTACTGTGCAACTATGAGGAACTCATGCAGAAGCTGTATAATATAGATGAGCTGCTTGCATTTGCAAGAGACATTCTGACATATTTCTGCGTCATGGTCGGCGGATACGGCGTGCTCACCTATATTATCTGTACCTGGAAGTATGTGTCGGCAAAGAAAAGCCTGAAATGTTACTATCATAATTTGAAAAAGCTGGGTTCCATGTATAATGAAAGGTAAACCGGAAGCAGGGAAAGCTTTCGGGGAAATACCCGGCCGGAGGTCACAATGACAGTTTTACTGGAAATGAAAGAAAGACTAAAGCTGATATACAGTAAAAGCGATGTGTTCATCGTTCCCGTCGTAAAGTTTCTGCTGGCGTTTGTTACTTTTAACACTTTAAACAGCAGATTGGGCTATATGGCTCTTCTGGATGATATGGGAATTGTATTGATTGCAGCGTTGGCATGTTCATTTCTGCCGTTGGGGATGATCGTTTTACTGGGGGCGGTATTCAGCCTGATGCATATGTATGCGCTTTCCCTGGAGGTGGCACTGGTTGGATTGTGCATGTATCTGATTATGTATCTGCTGTTTTTCCGCTTTAGTCCAAAGGATTCCCTTGTAGTGGTAGTTACCCCCCTTTTATGTGCATTGAAGATACCATACGTGGTCCCGATCGCGGTGGGCCTGCTGTGCGTGCCTTCCTCGGCAGTGTCGGTAGGCTGCGGCATATCGGTTTACTATCTGCTTGAGCTTGTGGCGGAGAGCGCTCCCAATATCAGAACCATGGGGGATGAAGACGCTTTGGCCAAGATCCGCATGCTGGTGGAGAACTTCCTTGCAAATAAGGCGATGCTGGTGATCATTGCGGCATTTGCCATTACGGTATTGAGCGTTTACCTGATCCGCAGAATGTCTGTGAATTATGCGTGGACTATCGCCATGATCGCAGGCGCCATGGTGAATATTGTGGTGCTTCTGGTGGGGGATCTGTACTATGAGATAAATCTGGCAGTGGGGAGTGTGCTGCTCGGCTCGCTTCTGGCCATTGTGGTGGCAAAGGTGATCGAGTTTTTCCGCTTTTGCGTGGATTACAGCAGGACGGAGAAGGTGCAGTTTGAGGATGACGAATATTATTATTATGTGAAAGCGGTTCCGAAGATGGCTGTTCCCATGCAGACAAGGACTGTGAAGCGGATTAATTCACAGAGGACCAGAGAGGCGGAGGGCGCCGGGGAAGAATCCTTATATGCTGCAGGAAGCGGGCGTCAGGGAAGCAGAACAGTGACTACGGAGCGGTCCGTGCCGGCCGGAAGCAGCCTTCAGAGAGGCAGGACAGTGACCACAGAGAGGACTTCGCTAGGCGGAAATATCCGGCAGAGCGGCGGACAGAGCGGAAACGCACGTCAGGGCGCGAGGAGCGCGACAACGGAGCGGAGTGTATCGGGCAGAAACAGTGCCAGGAATGCAGGGCGAACCCAGGGGCGGAGCGTTACCATTGGAAGAGCGGTTGACATGCAGGAAGATTTTGACGAAGACGAGTGGCCATAATATTTGAATAAAGAGTGGGACTGATTAAAATGCAGTGGGTTGAGACAGTAAATGAATATCTGAAGGATGTCAGAACATATGCTAATACGGTAGATCTGTTCGATGTGTTTGAGATACTGATCATCGCATTTCTGGTATACTATATTCTGGCATGGATGAAAACCACCAGGTCATGGCGGATGCTGAAGGGACTTATAGTCATCTGCGTATTTCTTGTGGTTGTAAATGTGATGAAGATGGATAATATCGTATGGATAACCCAGAATGTGCTGAGCTTTGCGGTTACGGCGATCATCGTGGTGCTGCAGCCGGAGCTTCGCCAGGCTTTGGAATTGCTGGGAGAGAAAAATTTTCTGCCGTCCATCGGTTTTTCCGGTTCATCGAATAAGAAAGAGGATATTTTTTCCGAAAAGTCGCTGAACGAGATTATCAAAGCATGTGTGGAGATGGGGAAAGTGAAGACCGGCGCCCTCATTGTCATTGAGAGAGCGGAATCTCTGAAAGATTATGAACGGACAGGGATTGAAGTGGACGGAATCATTACCAGTCAGCTGCTGATCAACATTTTCGAACATAATACGCCGCTTCATGACGGAGCGGTGATCGTGCGGGGCAACCGGGTGACATATGCAACCTGCTATCTGCCGTTGTCCGATAACCTGAGACTGAGCAAGGATCTGGGAACACGGCATCGGGCAGGTGTGGGAGTGTCTGAGGCTACGGATTCTCTGACGCTGATAGTGTCTGAGGAGACAGGCGGCATCAGCATTGCCTATGAGGGTGAGCTGATGCGGCATCTGAACGCTGAGACATTGAAGGAAAAAATGCGGAAGATCATGAATATGAATGGAGAAGAAGATGCAAAAGGAAGGCACAGGCGTAAAGGAAAAGGCAAGGCAAAAGGTGGGAAAGAAGCTTCTGAATAACCTGGGATTGAAGCTGGTTTCCATATTTTTGGCTGTGGTGATCTGGTTTGCGGTGGTTATGATCAGCAACCCCAAAGATTCCGTGACCTTTTCCGGCATCACTGTGAATCTGGTGAATACGGAACTTCTGGACAGTGAGGAGAAGCTGTATGAGGTACAGGACAATTCGGATAAGGTCCGGGTCACTGTGGAGGCGCCCAGGAAGGTGATCAATCAGCTCCGTTCTTCCGACATCATTGCGGAGGCGGATGTAAGCCGCCTTACGGAGGTAAATACCATTGCCATTAACTGCAGTCTGCTGAATAATGCGGTGGAGATCAGCAGCATTACAAGTAATCCGGATGTAGTTCGCCTGAAGGTGGAGGATAAGGCCAGTAAATGGGTGAACGTAAAACGAAATACGGTGGGGGAAGTAGCGGAAGGATACATGGTCTATGGCAGTGTAAGCGACCAGACCAGAATGGAGATCAGCGGTCCGGAGTCCGTGATCAGTCAGATAGACCATGCGGGGCTTGAGATGGATGTGACCGGTGCTACGGATAATGTGTCGGGAAATGTGGAAATCCGCTTTTACGACAGTGAGGGCAAACTGGTCAGCAACACGGAGGATATCATTAAAAATGCAGACAATATGCATATGGAAGTGACTGTATATGCAATGAAAGAGGTTCCCATTGAAGTACTGATTACGGGATCGCCGGCGGAAGGATACCTGGCAACGGGAGCAGTGGAATGCGAGCCATCCACAGTAATGCTGGCCGGAACGGCGTCTGCTCTGGCAGATATCAATAAAATCAGCGCTACAATAGACATTACCGGTGAGAGCGAGGATGAGGAGAGAACTATTAATCTCAGGACTTATCTGGACAGCAGCATTCGTTTCGCGGACAGTAATTTCAACGGAAGAGTGAATGCCACAGTGCACATAGAGCCAAGGGTAGAGCGCACGCTGGCGGTCCCGGTGAGAAATATTTCCGTGGAGAATCTGCCGGAAGAGTTTGAATTGGCGTTTGACGAAGGCCAGCTGACATACAGGCTGCGGATCTCCGGACTGAATCATGCCGTAACTGCGGTTGATCAGAGCGCAGTGCAGGGCAGACTGGACATCGGTGCATGGATGCAGGAACAGAATATGAACGGATTGAGAGAAGGAGAGTATGAGATTCCGGTGATTTTTGAGCTGCCGGGGAATGTCACTGTTGAAAATGAAATTTCTGCAAAGGTAACTATTTCAAAGGCAGATGAGGAGGAGGAAGAATAGAAATGGCCAGATTATTTGGAACAGACGGTGTAAGAGGGATTGCAAATGAGGAACTTACACCTGTACTGGCAATGCAGCTGGGGCAGGCAGGTGCTTATGTACTGACAAAGGAGAAAGCTCATAAACCTACGATCATGGTCGGATGTGATACCCGGATATCGGGTGATATGCTTGCGAATGCATTGATGGCGGGGGCATGTTCGGTGGGAGCGAACTGTGTGTATGTAGGTGTGCTGCCTACCCCTGCGGTTGCTTATTTGACGCAGAAGTATAAAGTGGATGCGGGAGTGGTGATTTCGGCATCTCATAATCCGGTGGAATTTAACGGGATTAAATTCTTTGACGGGAACGGTTATAAGCTGCCTGACGCGCTGGAGGATGAAATAGAAAGCCTGATCCGCAGTCATATGCCTGATATCAAGTTCCCCACGGGCACGGCGGTGGGCAAGGTGAAATATCGTACCGATGCAAGAGAGGAGTATGTCAATCATGTGCTTCAGTCGGTTCCGGTAGAGCTGGACGGGATCAGGATCGTTGTAGACTGTGCGGAAGGCGCGGCTTACTATACCTCTGTCGAAGCTCTGAAGGAGCTGGGGGCATCGGTTGTGGCGATCCATAATAATCCGGACGGCACCAATATCAATTCCAATTGCGGCTCCACGCATATGGCGGAACTGCAGGCCAGGGTGGTGTATGAGAAGGCCGATCTGGGGCTTGCGTTTGACGGTGACGCTGACAGGCTGCTGGCAGTAGATGAGCATGGGGAGATCGTAGACGGTGACCAGATCATGGCTATCGTGGGCAGTTATATGCGCGATAAGGGAAAACTGAAAAAGGATACCATTGTGGCTACCATCATGAGCAATCTGGGCTTTTTCCTGATGGGGAAAGAGCGCGGGCTGACGATAGAGCAGACTAAAGTGGGTGACAGGTATGTGCTGGAGCGTATGAAGGAAATCGGGGCCAGCCTGGGCGGCGAGCAGTCGGGACATATCATATTTCTGGATGAGAATACTACGGGGGACGGCCTGCTCAGCGCGCTGCATCTGCTGCAGGTGATAGTGGATACAGGCAGGAGTCTGTCTGAGCTGGCAGGTATTATGGAAGTCCTTCCGCAGGCGCTGGTGAATGCCAGCGTGGCCAATCACAAGAAGGAAAGGTACATGGAGTACCCGGAAATTGCAGAGGCGATCCGGGAGCTGGAGGAAAAATTCGCCGGAGAAGGAAGGGTGCTGATCAGGCCGTCCGGTACAGAACCGTTAGTGCGTGTCATGATTGAAGGCAAGGACAGCCAGGTGATCAGACAGGAGGCGGAGAAACTGGCAAATCTGATCCAGGACATCATGTTTTAGGATGTTACTGTTCACACGGCGCCGCCGCGAGGCGTTTTCGTGCGCGCTTTGCACGAACAATCCCCTGCAATCATCCGACTGCCTTGACTGCGGCGCCAAAATGAGCGCATTCCGCTTATTTTGTGTGCATCCTGTTACTGGTCACGGCAGGGCTGTGAAACATAACTTTAAGATTCGTTTCCATGTTGTTTTCGTATATTTTAAGCTTGTATTTACCAGGGAGTCATGGTATTCTAAAAGAGAAGGTACATCTGTTTTGGGGAAAGGTTACGGCTCAGGGCGGCTTTCGGCAAAGCGCCGCGGGCAGTGACAGGGAAAAACAAATTGGAGGTAGATAAAATGGTAAGTCAGAAAGTTGTCATCAAGAATCCCACTGGCTTGCATCTCAGACCGGCGGGAATTCTATGTAAGGAAGCAATGCAGTTCAAGTCACTGATTACTTTTCAATTTCGGGACGGAACGGCGAATGCCAAAAGCGTACTGAGCGTACTTGGCGCATGTGTGAAAAGCGGCGATGAAATCACATTTACCTGTGAGGGAGAGGATGAGGAGGAGGCGCTGCATGCGTTGGTAGCGGCCGTTGAAAACGGGCTTGGGGAATGATATAAGAAAATGACATATAAAACGGCTGGAGTGGACAATGAGTCGATCCAGCCGTTCTTTGATAAGCGGCAGGGAGAAAATTGCAGTTTTTTGCCGAAAGAGACTGCAGCGCATATTTTCCCAAAGCGCCAAAGTGGGAGTTTTTGGAGGATTCAGGTATGGAGGCCTGCTGAATGATCAGCGAAAAGTGAATTTATCGCCTTCCTCCACAACGCATATCATGGTTTTTCCGGTATTCAGAATGATTTCGCTTCCATTGTCGTCATAAAATTTTGTGGCGCCGTAATTGCTTTCCTTTTTCCAGTTCACATGTATGCCTCTTCCGTTGGTGAAAAACCAGCCGTCACTTGTAGTATCGTGACACTGAAAGGCCAGATAGCCTTCTCCCAGGTCGTCGCACTTTACGTACTGAATCAGAATATTTTTGAAGGACAGCTGCTCTCCGGTGGCAGCATCGATATGGGGTCCGTCGGTACCGCCGGACAGATGCTGGGAACGGTAATAGAGTCCATCATCCTCATTGTATTCGAAATAACACCTGGTCAGGGGGTAACAGCCCGACATATCAATATAAAGGGCGCTTTTTGCATCCTGGTCATACTGGTTCAGCGTATTGGGCTCTTTTTTAGAGGCAAAACGAAAGTGTTCGCTGTCTGTCAGATCCCTGTAATTAAGGGAGTATCCTTTTCTGCTGATGGTGCTGGCCAGCCTCGGCCCGTCAGTATACGCATTGTGGGGAGAAGAACGGTCTGTAGTACGGATGAAAGCGGCAGAATCGGATGTAAGGAGCCCGTCGATATTCTCGGTGCCTGGCTCTGCAATGAGTTCATTGATGAAAAAGGGGCCGCCCAGATGGACAAGAAAAGCATCCCATTCGAAAGCCCAATAAGCATAATAGGTTCTCAGGCTGCGGACATTTCCGGTCTTCTCCAGCTTCAGCCAGTCTTCAAAGACTGCCATCAGCCTGGTCATGCGTCCTTCTACGTTGGCTTCGTAAAGGATGGAAGCTCTGGACAGATTATAGTGAGGGATGGCATTGTTTTCATTGGGAACGATCAGGGCGATGGGGCGTATATTGGCTGCTTCTTCCGTTATCCATTCATTTGTCAGCCTGCTGCGTACCATACCTTCCCGGGGCGGATGTGAGTCATCTTCGGTAGGAACATCAGGAGACATGGAATCAGGCAGGTTGGAAGGAGAAGTTTCGGCAGCGGGTGAAGAGAAGCCGGATTCAGGAATGGCAGGGTCAGGTGCAGCTTCTCTGTGGGCGCATGAGGTAAGCAATATAAATATGGCAAAAAAGAATATCAGTAGTTTAGTCTGTCTCATAATGAATCTCCTGTAGTAAGGAAGTGTATTCTGTGGTATTAAAAATAAAGCACTTTTTAAAGTGCCATTTTCTTTTCCTCATATTTTATCATAAAAAAACAGGTCAGTCATCTGACTGACAGGAAAATTAAGAATTATTTATAGTTATAGCTTTTGCAGACTTGAAAAAAGCTATACTTTCTTTTTCATTCAAGACTTGCAATTACAGATGAAATATGTATACTATAGATAAAAGCCGCAGCTGTAAAAAAGGAGACAGAAATGCTATGAGCCTGTTAAGTGTAGTGGTACCCTGTTATAATGAGGAAGAAAATGTGCCGTTCTTTTATGAGGCGCTTTTGAAAAATCAGGCATTTTTTGATGAAAATGAAATTGCGCTGGAGATCCTGTATGTAGATGACGGTTCCGGAGACGGAACGGCGGCAGAGGTTAAGAGGCTCAGGGAGAAGGACGAGCGTGTGCATCTGGTTTCCTTTTCCAGAAATTTCGGGAAAGAGGCGGCTATGTTTGCAGGGCTGGAAAATGCGAAGGGAGAGTACGTTGTCCTGATGGATGTAGATCTCCAGGATCCGCCATCCCTGCTTCCGGAGATGTTTTCTTATATGGAAGAGGGATATGACTCAGTGGCTACCCGAAGAGTTTCCAGGAAAGGGGAGCCGCCGGTGAGAAGCTTTTTTGCCAGAATGTTTTATAAGCTGATGAAGCGGATCTCCAGGACGGAGATCATGGACGGGGCCAGGGATTATCGGCTGATGACAAGGCAGATGGTGGATGCCATCCTTGCCATGAAGGAATACAACAGGTTTACCAAAGGAATCTTCGGATGGGTGGGATTTCGCACCAAATGGCTGGAATACGAGAATGTGGAAAGGGCCAAAGGGGAGACGAAATGGAATTTCTGGAAATTGTTTCTGTATTCCCTGGATGGGATTACCGCCTTTTCCACGGTACCTCTGATGCTGGCTTCCGTTATGGGGGTGTTTTTCTGCATCGTGGCTTTTTTGATGATTATATTTATCATTGTGCGCAAGATGATATTCGGGGATCCGGTATCGGGCTGGCCGTCTCTGGTATGCATTATATTGATGACCAGCGGAGTGCAGTTTTTCTGCACGGGTATTTTGGGGCAATATCTCGCAAAGACATATATGGAAGTGAAAAGGCGGCCGATATATCTGGTGAGGGAGCAGTTTTGACAGTATTTCGGGAACATGCAGTTTTTGAACCGTCCCCGTGGAATTGATTTTCCGTTAGTTATACTCACGAGCGATGAAATTTGCCACAATGTTCCCGGCATCTTTCGTTCGTGAGTCGGGATGCCTGGCAAGTTTCAATGATCGTCAGCATATACTCACGTTGGAAAACATTTGCCAACGTGAATGTATAACGAAAGACCGCCAGCCATAATTCCTGCATAAGCAGCCTGGCAAATTTCGGCGGTCTTGTGTATAAGTGAAAAGGCATTTAGTTTGTACGCATATATGGTTATTTTAATATATGTCCCGCAGTGAAGAAGCAGCAATCCATCAGAAAGGGGAATTCGAGTGGAAATTACTGCTATTAAGGATTACGAACTTGAGAAGTATATTACTGAAATTATGTTAGACGTAGGAGTTCCAGCACATTTGAAGGGATATCATTACTTGAGAGATGCCATTTTATTAACCGGAAGGGATATGGAGGTGGTAACCAGTGTAACCAAGCTGCTGTACCCCACTGTTGCCCGAAGGTTTAAGACCACAGATCAAAAGGTAGAACGGGCCATTCGCAATGCCATTGAGGTGTCGTGGACGAGAGGAAATGAGAAAACTTTTGAAAAAATGTTCGGATACTCAGCATCATCGGGCAGAACCAGGCCTACAAACAGTGAGTACATTGCACGTATTGCAGATAAGGTTCGGCTTGATATCAAAGCAATGTAACATTATACGAAAGAGGCAACAGGTAACAGATTTGCTTCTTACTGCGGGAATAAAAGCAGCCAGATGAAATCCGGCTGCTTTTATGGACTTAATTGGATAAATATGATAAAATGACTTTATTCTGGAAAAAATGATGGTATCGGCATTGAGCAGATGTGTTTGATAAAGGGGCGGCAGGTGTGAAAAAAGGATTATTTGGAGATTTCCTGATCGCGGGAGAGATTATTATCATTGGACTGGCAGCAGCGGCACATTTGTCAGCCATAGTCCTGGGGTGGAGTTTTGGCAGATGCGCACTGGTTTTTGCTGGGCTTGTGTGCGCTGCGCTGGCAGGCGGAGCAGGTGTGCTGTTGTTTCGTTGGATTCATTCGGGAAAGCGTTTTTTTGGGGGAGAGGACAGGATATTTGCCCTGCGGAATCCCGGCAGGACAGAGGGCTGTCTGTATGCGGTATTTGCGCTGATATGCCTGTCACAGCTGATCTTTATCTGCATGGGAGATACGAATTACAGGGAGGGAGATATGACAGTGGAGACGGTGGGAAGCTTCCTGGCTTCGGATGCCCTGTATCAGGTGAATCCGATGACCGGGTTTCCCTATACACAGGGGATTCCTTCCAGACTTAAGATCTTGTGTCTGCCAACCCTTTACGCCAGCCTGGCCAGGATGACAGGTCTGTCACCTGCGGCGGTGGTGTGGAAGGTGATCCCTGTGATTATTTTTGTGAGCAGCTATGCGGCGTTTACACTATTGTCATTTTCTCTTTTTCCGGAGACGGCAGATGATTCTTATCGGGAAAAACGGGCATTTTTTATGACGATTGTGTCATTACTTGTATGGGTGGGGGCTTATCAGCCTGGGATGGATGGATTTCAGCTTCTGTGCGGCGGCTGGATGGGGGTCACGATTCGGAATCTGGTGCTTCTTCCGTGGCTGCTTTCCCTGTGTCTTCGGAAGAAATGGTTTTTGGCGGCGCTCTGTATTCCGGCGGAAGCCTGCATTGTATGGACGCTGTACGGATGCGGTGTCTGCCTGCCGTTTTTGCTGTGTATGGGCATTCTTCAGGGTTGCAGGGGGATGCGCGGGCTGAGGGAGAAGAAAGGCGGCAGGCAAAATCTGCACGATGATATGAGATTGGATTAGAGGGATAAAATGGCAGAGTATCTTCAGAGTGCGTGGACAGGATGGACAGGCTATACGGATAACGGAAAGTTGCCGGCGCTGTTGATGGCGGTTTTGCTTTTTCTGTGGTTTGGCAGGAAGAAAAGGGAACAGGCACCGTTTTTGGTGTATACTTCTGTTATGACCGTGTGCTGTATCCTGCCGGTGACGGCAGCTCTGCTGATGCTGTACCAGACGAAATTTTATCGCTATGAGTGGATCTGGAGCCTGGTGCCGGTGACCGCGATAATCGCCTATGGTCTGACCTGCGCCTGGACGGAGTACCGGGCAGAGAATAAGGGGCAGTGGAAAAAGACAGTGCCGGTGACACTGCTTCTGCTGACGCTTCTTCTGTTCTGCGGCAGTCTGGGCGGAACTCTTTGGGACAGGGACACCCGAAAGGAGGAGCGGATTACTGCTTACTCCGTGCTGGAGCAGCTCTCCGGCAGATATTCGGGAGATACGCTCTGTCTGTGGGCGCCCGGAGAGATCATGGAATATGCCAGGGAGAAGGATGCGGGCATACTGCTTCCCTACGGCAGGAATATCCGGAACGGCTTTCTGAATGCGTATTCCTATGATGTGTATCAGGAAGACACTGTCATGCTGGAACAGTGGATGGAGCATATGAGTATGACGGGAGAGCCGGACATGGAGACGGAGTTGCCCTCCCGATATGTGGTTACCCTGGAGACATGTGTGGAAAAAGCGCTGGAACAGGGAGTCAACTGTATTCTGATCACAGGGGAGGCGTCCGACAATGCGTTGGCGCGGATAGAAAAAGTTTTGGAGATAAAGGCTGAGGCGCTGGAAGGTTATTATCTGTTTTTGGTTCAGTAAGGAAGTGTTGAAGTGCCAGGTGAAGAGGGACTGTATGGACGAGCTGATCAGTATCATTGTTCCTGTGTACAATGTGGAAAAATATATAGAGGAAACCATTTCCTGCGTGACCGCCCAGACCTGTAAGGACTGGGAGCTGCTGCTGGTGGAGGATTGCGGGACAGACGGTACATTGGAAGTAATTAAACGCTGTATGGATAACAGCGGCGATGCCAGGATCCGCCTGATCAGGCAGACGACCAATCAGGGGGCTGCCCGGGCCAGGAACCGGGGACTGCAGGAAGCCCGAGGGAGATACATTGCCTATCTGGATGCGGATGACCTGTGGGTACCGGAAAAACTGGAGCGGGAACTGGCTTTTATGAAAGAAAAGGATGCTGCCTTTGTATTTACAGGTTATGAATTTGCGGATGAGCAGGGCAGAGGCACGGGGAAGGTGGTTCATGTGCCGCATACCTTAAGTTACAGACAGGCATTGAGCAATACCACCATTTTTACCACCACTGTGATGTTTGACACGGAGAAGATCGGAAAGAAGCGGTTGGAAATGCCCGCTGTCAAGAGTGAGGATACCGCGTTGTGGTTCCGGGTGCTGCGGGAGGGATATACCGCATACGGGCTGGATGAGAACCTGGTGAGATACCGCCGGCCGAAAAGGAGCCTTTCTTCCAATAAACTGGAGGCCCTGCGCCGGATATGGAACCTGTACCGCAGGTCGGAGGGTCTGAGCCTGCCCAGCAGCGCATACCATTTCTGCTTCTGGGCTTTCAGGGCGGTGAAGCGAAGGATATAAGGCGGATTTGACTGTTTTTTGGAACTCTGACGAGGAGGATAAGAGATTGAGTATGAATACCAGCGAAAAAAGAAAGCTGCAGAAGCGGGAAAGCTTCAAGCGGCTGATCAATCTGGGGCTGACGACAGTCTGTATTGTTCTGGAAGTGTGTGTGTTTGCGTATTGCTGGATGTATCATTTCCGCCTCAGTGTGATCGAGGAACTGCGGCTGAATCTCTGGTTTAAAGGCAATATGATGGAAATATCCCTTTATGGGGTCATCCTGTTTTTGCTGTCCAACATGTATGGGGGAATGCGGCTTGGATATCTGAAGAATGTGGAAATTATTTTTTCCCAGGTTTTTGCCACGCTGATGGCAAATATATTTATTTACGGGGAGCTTTCCGTAATGGCGGCACAGCTGTTTGTGCCCCATATTTTCGTGTTCATGATGGTTACGCAGACGATTGTTGTGATTGTGTACATCAACATAGCAAACCGGGTTTACCGTCATATATTTCCTCCCCGCAAGCTGCTGCTGGTTCATGGGGACAGATCCATCGAACGGACCTGCGCCAAATTTGAGACCCGGAAAGACAAGTATGTCATCACAAGAACCATTCATGTGGGGGGAGGCTTTGAGACGGTCAGCAATTCCATTCTGGAGCTCTATGAGGCAGGAGAGTGCAATGCAGTGCTGATCGGAGATATCTCCGTGGAGGAGAGGACGCCGCTGATCAAGTTCTGTTACGGACATTCCATCCGTGTATACCTGCTTCCCAAGATAACAGATGTGATTCTTATGGGGGCGGAGGAGCTCCATGTATTTGACAGTCCCATGCTTCTCACCCGGGAATACAGTCTTTCCGTGGAACAGCGTTTTATGAAACGCACCATCGACATTATCTGCGCGCTGCTCCTGCTGTTGTTCGCATTGCCGTTTATGCTGATAACCGCAGTTCTGATCAAGCTGTATGACGGCGGTCCCATATTGTATAAACAGATCCGCTGTACTCTGGACCAGAGGGAATTCCATATCTTAAAGTTCCGCAGCATGAAAACGGATGCGGAGAAGGACGGGGTGGCGAGACTCGCCAGCAAGAACGACAGCCGGATTACGCCTGTGGGCAAATTTATCCGGAAGTGCCGGATTGACGAACTGCCTCAGCTGATCAACATTCTGCGGGGTGATATGTCCTTTATCGGGCCCAGGCCCGAACGGCCGGAGATCATTGACAGGTATCTGGAGGTCATGCCGGAATTTGCGTACCGCATGAAAGTAAAGGCCGGGCTGGCAGGCTTTGCCCAGGTATACGGTAAGTATAATACATCGCCCTATGACAAACTGAAGCTGGATCTGACTTATATTGAGAATTATTCCGTCTGGCTGGATATCAAGCTGATGCTGCTGACTCTGAAGATTCTGTTCTGGCCGGACAGTACGGAAGGGATAGAGGAGGAACAGATCACGGCTCTGCGGGAAGAAAAGCAGAAAACGATGGAGGCCCGGGGCAGGAAGGAAGAAGAATGAGAAGGAATGGATCAGCCATGCCGACTGACGGCAGAAAGCTTTGGCAGGGATATTACGGGAAAGAGCCTTTTGATCTGCGGCTGACCGTATTGCGGATGCTGTACAGGCTTCCGCTCATCGCTGCGGTAACGGTTCTGGGGGCGCTTGTGTTTGGCGGAGGGTATTATGCGCGGAATGTGCTGCTGCGCAGCGGACATTCGTATGCGGCAACTTCCGTGTACAGGGTAGAATATCATGTGGACAGTGAGGCGGAGCTGCAGACGAGCTACATCAATGCCATGAGCTGGAATACTTATATGCAGTCACAGATGTTTCTGGAAATGCTGCAGTCCCGGATGAAAGAGGGGGCGGAACTGACAAAGCAGGAGCTTGCCGAAAGTCTGGAGGCATTTGTATGGTCGGACCTGAGGATGCCTGCGGTGACGGTTACCACAGAGGACCCGGAAAGGGCGGAAGAGATCCTGCGGGCTGTGGATGAAGTGATGACACAGGATTTCTCGCTGCGGGAGATTGACGGTATCTCTGTGATCGATCCGGGCCGGGCGCAGGAGATCATTCCGGATATCCGTGTGGGAAGGGCAGTGATGCTCAGCGCGCTGCTGTCCTGCTTTTTTGCGGTGATCCTGCTGCTTTTAAAGGAGACTGGCGATGATGCCGTCTGGCTGCCGGGAACCCTTTGGAAACGGTATGGGCTGAAGGCGGCGGGAACGCTGGAGAGTCGGGGGCTGGCGGAGAATCTGCAGTATTTTTTCGGCGGCGGAGGAGACGAAAATACGGGATCCAGGCATGGAATTGCGGTCTGTATGGTACAGGAAGAGCTGCAGCCGGAAGCGGTTCTCGCCGGGCTGAGAGAGAAATGCCCGGAGACAGTGGATCCCTCCTGGTTTGCGGTGGGATCGCCTTTAAAGGAGCCCGGAAGCTGCGGAATGCTCCGGGGGACGGCCGGGATCCTGCTGGCAGTGAAAGCCGGAAGCCATGCAGGAAAGAGGCTGGAGTATGTGCTGGAGTATCTGGAGCAGCAGGACTGTGAGGTGACGGCAGCCATTCTCTGGGAGGCGGACGAGAAACTGATCAGGCGCTATTATTTCGGGAGAGGGAAGAATGCTGATCGGTAGATCCCGGAGGAAACGGCAGAATTCAGGTTTCGGCTTGCGGGGGGCAGGGAGTATAAAATATGAAGGTAGAAGTTCTGGCATCGGTGATGCATGAGGAGCCGGACGGGCTGATACGACGGATGCGGCTGGACTCGGACGCGGTGGTCATCAACCAGTGCGACAGACTGGATTACCGGGAGATCGCGGAATCCGGCCACAGGATCCGGTTCTGCTCATTTCCGGACAGAGGCGTGGGAAGGAGCCGGAATGAGGCCATTCTGCGGGCGGAAGGTGATATCTGCCTGTTTTCGGACGGGGATCTGGTATATGAGCCGGGGTATGCGGAGGCGGTGGCGGCCGAATTTGAACGGAATCCTGATGCGGATATGATTCTGTTTAATGTCACGGTAGAAGAGAGCAGACGCACTTACCATATTACGGAAAGGAAAAAAGTACATTGGTATAACTGCGGCAGGTACGGGGCAGTGAGTTTTGCAGTGCGTCGGGAAAGCCTGCTGGCTTCCGGCGTAACCTTTTCGCTTCTGTTCGGAGGTGGCGCCAGATATGGCAGCGGGGAAGACAGCCTGTTCCTGAAAACGTTTATTGATAAAGGGTTTTCCGTATATACGGCACCTGTTACCATTGCGGAGGAGAAGGCGGGGGAGTCCACATGGTTTGCGGGCTACAATGAGAAATTTTTCCGGGACAGGGGAGTGCTGTACAGGCATCTGTATGGCAGGCTTGCCCGGGTTATGGCGCTGCGCTTTCTGCTTGCCCACAGGGAGACGCTGTGCGCGGAAGTGCAGGTAGGACAGGCTTACCGGTGGATGAAGTCCGGAATCGCTTCCGCATGGGCGGCCGGAAACGCTTCATGAGGCGTCGGTCCGGCGTGACGGGCTTCGGTTTTATGAGGCGTCGGTCCGGCGTGATGGGGTTCGGTTTTGTGAAGTGCCGGTCCGGCGTGATGGGCTTCGGTTTTATGAGGTGTCGGTCCGGCGTGATGGGGTTCGGCGGGATGAGATCCCCGGCCCGGTTGGCTGATTAGACAGTTTCGTGGGTAAGATGCGGTGCAGGGAGGTTGGGATGGAACGGAGTGCGTTGGTTTATATCACATTGACGATCGTAACAGTGGCTCTGGGCATGTTTGTGGAGAACCGGGACCATGTGCCCGAGGCCATTCGGGGCGGCAGGGCTTTCGGCTGCTGTCCATGTGACCGGCAGCAGGCCAGAAACCGGATTGCCGCTTTTGCCGTCTACTGTCTTTTAACCGGAGTATCGGCCTGCAGGATCGCGGTGGGCAATGATTACTGGGTCTACAGGGAGAACTTTAAGCTGATCGCCCAGGGACGGCATGTGTCATCGGAAATCGGTTTTAACCAGATCGTAAAGTGGATGCAGCAGATCTTCGGTTATGATGAATATCTGTACATTTTCGCGCTTTTTTCTGTTCTGACGGTGTTTTTCTTTGTGAAAGCGCTGTGTGACCAGGGAAGCTGTTTTGCATTTTCCCTGTATCTGCTGATGACAGGCGGCTATTATTTTAACAGTCTGAATTCCGTCAGGTATTATCTGGCCCTTGCGATGGCGCTCTTTTCCATGAAATATGTGCTCAGAGGGGAATATGGGAAATTTATCCTGGTGATACTTGCTGCGGCCATGTTTCACAAGTCTGTGCTTCTGGTGATTCCGGTCTATCTGGCGGCGCGTTTTCTGGCATCGGCTTCTCTGAAGAGATGGCATTATGCCGCGGGGGGAATTTTTCTGTGCACCCTGATCTTCTGCCAGGACCTATATAAGGAAGTTATCTTCTTTTTCTACCCGTTTTACAGGAATTCCATGTTTGACACCGGTCAACTGTCATACGCAAATATACTGAAATGCGCCTGTGTGCTGGCGCTTGGCCTGATCTGCTACAGGAGGAGCCTGAGGGAAGATGTTCCAAACCGGTTCTGGTTTTTCCTGAATCTGGCGGGACTTGTGGTGTATTGCTGCGGTTCCTTCATTCCCGAGGTGTCCAGGGTGGGGTATTACATGATCATATCCCAGGTATTCCTGATTCCCAGGCTTCTGGGGGATATGCCGAAAGGATGGTTTGGCAGGTTTGCCCGGGCAGGGGTGGTCTGTGCGTTTGGGGCGTATTTCATATTGCTTTTGCGGGAAATGTATGCGGTTGACATCAGGCTGCTGCCCTATCTGAACTGGATCTTCGATTAGGAATTGTAGGAAAAATCTGCTGCGATCTGTTCAGAAAAATCCCACAGGCGGGTGTTCAGGCAGGGGACGGGCCTGGCTCCGCGCCGGGCCCTGTGGAACCGAGGAAAGGAACAGAATACACCATGAAAGTATTATGGCTATGTAATATTATGCTGCCGGTGATTGCCCGGCAGCTGCATCTGGAAGTTTCCAACAAGGAGGGCTGGCTCAGCGGGCTGGCGGAGGCTGTGCTGGAAAAACGGCATGAGAACGGGATCGAACTGTCGGTGGCGTTTCCCATGCAGGGAAAGAACTTTCCTGAGGGCCGGGAGATCGCATCCATGCGCTGCTACGGATTTCCGGAGGATGTGGAGCATCCTGAAAAATATGATGAAAATCTGGAACAAATCCTGAAAAAAATCGTTGATAAAGTGAAGCCCGATGTGGTGCACTGTTTTGGCACGGAATATCCCCATACCCTGGCAATGTGCAGGATCTTTCCCTGTAAGGACAGGCTGCTGGCAGGATTTCAGGGCCTGTGCACCCTGTTGGCGGAGGCGTATTATGCGGATCTTCCGGAAGCCGTGGCCCAGAGTGTGACACTGCGGGACTGGCTGAAGCGGGACAGCTTAAGGCAGCAGCAGGAGAAATTCGCCCTGCGGGGCAATATGGAGCGGGAGAGTGTGAGCCTTGCGGGCAATCTGACCGGACGGACTGGGTGGGATCGGGAAAATGGATTGAAGTGGAATCCCCATGCCCGTTATTATCACATGAATGAGACAATGCGTTCTGAATTTTACGGGCCGGTATGGCAGGAGGAGAATTGCATTCCCCATTCCATATTTTTAAGCCAGGGGGATTATCCGGTGAAAGGCCTTCATTACATGTTGTCTGCGATGCCGTCTATTTTAAAACGATATCCCGATGCGCATGTCTATGTGGCAGGCAACAGTCTGGTCAGCTACGGGACGCTGAAGCAGAAGCTGAAGATATCGGCGTACGGAAAGTATCTCCGAAAACAGATGGAAGACGGAGCGCTGGCGGAAAAGGTGACTTTCCTGGGAAAGCTGAGCGCGGCGCAGATGCGGGACAGATATCTGGCGAGCAGCCTGTTCGTCTGCCCGTCTTCCCTGGAAAATTCTCCGAATTCACTGGGTGAGGCCATGCTTCTGGGCATGCCCTGTGTCTGCGCGGCTGTGGGCGGCATCCCCAGCCTGTTTCGGGACGGGGAGGATGGTATTTTGTACCAGGGGTTCAGGATGCCCCACCGGAAAGCGGACGGAGAGCTGGAACGGATTGCCGGAGACCTGGCAAATGCGGTGATACGGATGTGGGACGATCCCGAAAAGCGGCGCATTTACTGCCAAAATGCCAAAGCCCACGGGGAGAATACTCATAACAGAGAAAAAAATTACGCCAGGCTGATAGAAATATATACGGCAATGACAGCAGGGAAAGAGGGACGGCAGGCAGAGCGGCGCGGCGTAAACGGAGGGACGGGATGAAAAAAGAACAGGCCATAAAGGTGGCATTTGTATCCAATTACATCAATCATCACCAGATCCCTTTCTGCAATGCCATGTACAGCCTTCTGGACGGGGCGTTTTTCTTCATACAGACAGAACCAATGGAAGCAGAACGTGTGCAGATGGGGTGGAATGAGGAGGAGAAGCCGACGTATGTGCATTGTTTTTATGAGGAAGAAGCGTACTGCAGGCAGCTGATACTGGATTGTGATATGGTACTGTTCGGCGGGACGGATGAGGAGAGCTATATTGTGCCGCGCCTGGCGTCCGGCGGGCCTGTCATGCGTTACAGCGAGCGCCTGTATAAGACGGGACAGTGGAAAGCGATATCACCCAGGGGACTGCTGAAAAAGTACAGAGATCACACCCGCTACCGGAAAGCGCCGGTCTATCTGCTGTGCGCCGGGGCCTATGTGCCCTCCGATTTTCATATGATCAGGGCTTACCCCGGGAAAATGTACTGTTGGGGATATTTTCCGGAGACCAGACACTATGACCTGGACAGGCTGATGGAAGAAAAGGGATATGGGGAGCGGAAGATTCCCGGTTTGCTCTGGGCGGCACGGATGATCCGCTGGAAACACCCTGAGCTGGCGCTGGAGACAGCCGCTTACCTGAAGGAGAGAAATCTGGATTTCCATATGGATATCATAGGGGACGGGGAGCTGAAGCAGCAGATGCAGGAACTTGCAAAGTCGTATGAGCTGGAAGATTACGTCACATTTTTGGGGTATCAGCCGCCGGAAGCGGTTCGGGGATATATGGAGAGGGCGGATATCTTTCTGTTCACCAGCGACAGGCAGGAGGGCTGGGGAGCCGTGGCCAACGAGGCCATGAACAGCGGCTGCGCGTTGGTGGCGGACCATATGATCGGCGCGGCACCTTATCTGGTCAGGCAGGGGGAAAACGGCCTGGTCTATGAGGATGGGAAAAAGCAGCAGCTGTTTTCCTTGACAGAAAGATTGGTTACAGATAGAATCTACTGTAGAAGGCTGGGCGGAAATGCCTGCAGGACTATTACGGAAACCTGGAATGCGGAAAATGCCGCGCTGCGGCTGCTGAAGCAGATCAGGTACCTTTTGGGCATGGAGGACGGAGATGAGATCCCCGGGCGGGATGGACAGGCCCCGGCGGAGATCGGCCGCTGCGTTCCATGCGCGCCGGCGCCGGTCTTGTCGGAGCGCCGGGCCGGAAGGCTGTTCCGGGCTCCATGAAGCATTGGAAAAGATGAATATTACAAATATGTAGTCAAAAATAAGTATGACAGGAGATTCCCCATTATGAGCGACATGCCTCTCATCACGGTCATTGTCCCGGCGTATAACATTCCGGAATATCTGCCCAGATGCATTCATTCCATTACAGCGCAGACCTACCGCAATCTGGAGATTCTCATTGTGGATGACGGCTCCACTGACGGCACTTCGGAGCTGTGTGACAGACTGGCAGCGGAGGACAGCCGTATCAGGGTGTTCCACAGGGAAAACGGAGGGACTTCCCGCGCCAGGAATCTGGGGCTGGAGCATGCATCGGGGGAATATGTGGGGTTCGTGGACAGTGATGATTTTATTTCTCCGGACATGTATGAAAAGCTGCTGTGGGGGATCCGCGATTTCCATGTCTCCGCCGCGCAGGTGGCCCGGGATGAGAGGGATGAAAAGGGCAGTCAGCTTTCAGATATCTGTGAACCGCCTGTAAAACCTCAGGTGGTGGAGAGCGGAGAGTTCATGAAGGAACTGCTGCTCCACAGGGGGGACTGTTCGCTCTGCACGAAACTGATCCGCAGGGAGTTGTTTCCCCGGGAAGCCTTTCCGCCGGGAAAGCTGAATGAGGATTTTCACCTGCTGGTGCGTATGCTTCCCCGGATGGAAAAGCTGGTGTCCCTTCCGGAACAGTATTATCATGTGTTTTACCGGGTGGGAAGCAATTCCCGCAGGGCTGACAGGGAAGATTTTTCCCGGGTCTATGCAGACTGCGTGGATAATGCGGACATGGTGGCGGAGATCGTGGAAAGGGACTATCCGGGGCTGGCTGATACGGCTTTCCGTTTCGGTGTTTTTCAGAGGCTGGAATATATGCTGCATATTCCCATTGGGCAGATGAAGGGAGACAATGTCATGTACCGGAGGGTCGTGTCCTATTTGCGGAAAAACTGGATCAGAGCCATGGTGAATCCGGTTCTGACAGGAAAGAACAAAGTTTATCATACGCTGTTTGCGCTGGCTCCGAAAAGTGTCAGGAAGCTGCATGCGCGTCTGCGGCTGCGCAGGGCATGAGAGGGCGGATGTAAAGGGAGTGCCGGAAAAGCCGGGAAGCGCTTTATGATCAGGATGTCCTGCGGAAAGGTACGGTATGGAGATGAAGAAACGATTGAAAGTGATATGCGCAGCGGCGGCATTGATCGCTTTGCTGAATGCCGATATAAAATGGCCGGTGATCATGGCGGAGGCTGAGGGAACGGAGCTGTCGGGCCGGACTGCCGCGGAGAATGGAGCGGCCGGCGGGGAATATCAGGAAGGCGGAGAAGAATTCCGGGAGTCTGAGGTAGACGGAGAAGAGCTTCGGGAGCCTGAGGGAGACGGAGAAGAGTTCCGGAAGCGTACTTCTGGAAGCCTGGACGAAGAGACTGCGCAATGGGTGGAAGCAGCCGGTGAGAAGCTGGCTCAGATTGCCGCAGAGCGGGATATCATGGCGCTGATATATCTGAGTGATACATATTCGGTCCGCAGATCCCCCTCTCTGGAAAGTGACACGACTGTCAGCGTGCTCAGCGGCCAGACGGTGAATATTCTGGATATATATGTAGACGATGAGCCGGAAGTCTGGTATTATGTAAAGCTGCAATATAACGGCGGGCAGATGTACGGTTATGTCCAACAGACTTATCTGGCCTGCCCGGATGCGCGTTTCCTGGAATGGAAGGAGGAGTATGGTCTGAATATCACCGCGGCTGCCTATACGGCGGATGCGGCAGGCATGAGGTCATATCCGGACATCGAACAGTTCCCGGTGAGTTACCGGCCGGCGCTGGAAGCGCTGAAGGCGAAACATCCCAACTGGACCTTTGTGAAGATGAATACTACCCTTGACTGGGAGGTCTCTGTCTCCAGTGAGCTTCAGGACGGAAGGAGTCTTGTATACAGGACTTTGCCGGACTGGGCGAAGAACGGACTCTACGATACCGGAAACTGGTATTATGCTTCGGAAGCGGCTCTGAAAATGTATATGGACCCCAGGAACAGTCTGACGGAGGAAACCATTTTTCAATTTGAACAGCTGACTTACAATGAGGAATATCATACAAGGGAAGCAGTGAGCGCATTTTTGCAGAATACCTTTATGAACGACGGCACGCCGGCGCCCGGGACCAATACGACTTATTCTGATCTGTTCTGGACCATTGGCCGGGAGGAGGGGCGGCAGGTGAGTCCTTTCCATCTGGCGGCAAGAGTCCTGCAGGAGCAGGGCGCAGGCACCTCGCCTCTGATCTCGGGTACCTGTCCGGGATATGAAGGCTATTACAACTATTTCAATGTGGGAGCTTCGGGCACTACCAACCAGCAGGTTATCAGCAGCGGGCTGGAATATGCCAGGGCTCATGGCTGGTCCAGCGTTGAAGCGTCTATTCGGGGCGGAGCGGATTTTATTTCCGCCAATTATATCAGAAGAGGGCAGGATACGCTGTACCTGCAGAAATTTAATGTAAATCCCAACGGGTTTTACGCCCCCTATACGCATCAGTATATGCAGAATATCACGGCGCCCACCACGGAGGGAGCCAGTATAAAGAGGCTTTACGAAGGCGCAGGCGCGCTGGACAGTGCCTTTGTGTTTAAGATTCCGGTGTATGAGAATATGCCCGGGGAGATCTGCGGCATTCCGTCCTTTTCCACGGAGCTGGTACTGCCGCTTCCGGAAGGCTATGGTGATACCGTGGTTTGGCTGGACGGAGTGGCATATCAGGGAGAACTGAGAAGCGGAAGTCTGACGATCACGGCGCCTGACAGCAGGGCTGGGACGGCAGTGCTCTATCGATACAATGAAGCCGGCGTGCCCACTGGCATGTATGTGTGGGAGCTGTATCACAACGGAGTAACTTATACGGCCACACCGCTGCCGGAGCTGGAGGATCTGCTGACTTATCATGGTTTTTCCATCAGGATCACGGGAAAAACAGGGATCCGGTTTAAGACAGGCATATCGGAACAGCTGCGCGCAAGGCTTACTTCAGAAGGAGCAGAGGGATATACACTGAAAGAATATGGCACCCTGGTGACCAGCAATGCCAATCTGAGCCAGTATCCCATGATAAAGGGCGGCGAGAAGATTGTCAGCGGTCTGTCCTACGGCACAGACGATAACGGGATAATGCAGGATGTGATTTTTGAGACGGTGGACGGAAGGTATCGCTTTACTTCCGTGCTGGTAGGGCTTCCGGTGGAACAGTATAAGACGGAATTCGCCTTCCGGGGATATGCGGTCCTGGAGAAGGACGGGGTGAGGAAGACGATATACGGCCCTGTCGTGGCCAGGAGCATTTACGGGCTGGCGGTTCAGCTGATCGGGCAGGGGACCTACCAGGCAGGATCGGAGGCGGATGTTTTCCTGCGGAAGCTGATCGGCGATGCGGATGCGCTGACAGCCCGGGAGGACGGGTGAGATTGATGCCGGACAGGCGCAGTAATCGTTGCTGCCGGGAGCGGCATCTGGAAGTGTGGAGAGGATTATGAGAAAACAGTGGATATATGGTGCCGCCACAGGCATTTTAACGGCAGTCCTGTTCACGGGCTGCGGAGACGGAAGTGCGCAGGACATGCGCATCGATGTGTTGGAGCCTGTGGCGCTGGTCGGTACATCGGAGCCTGAAGAGGGTCAGTCCGCGGAAGAGCCGGATGGGACAGCGGCGCCTGCGCAGGGGGAAGGCGGTACACAGAGCAGCGCCGCCGGGGAACCGGGTGCGGAGATAGAAGCCGCCGTGCTGCAGAATCTGAAAGATCTGAGACAGAATCTGGAGCTTCCGGAATATGTGGGAGAGGCGATCCATCTGGTGAGCAGTGACGAATGGTTTGCGGCGGTAGCAGGCGGGCTTTATGAGGGCTGCAGGAGTTATGCCATCGGCGGAGGGGAAGAGGCATCCCTTTCCGTGCAGGTGGGATATGATATAGAGGAGAAGCCTTATGTGAACGCATGTTATCAGGCCGGAGGACAGATACTGGTGCTGAAATATGCAAAAGATGTGGTATGGCTGCTGCAGACCGGGATAGCGGGAGGCGCTTATGACGGGGCCTTTGAAAAGTGGAAGGTCGACGGCGGGGCCGGACATATTCTGAAGGAAACCGGTACCTATGCCAATGGTGTTATCGTGGGAGTCTATACCAGATCGGAGTATACCGGGAATGCGGGAGAGCTTTTTGATCTGTGGACAAACCGGGATAATTTTGCATATAAGACTACAGAAATGACTTATAATAACCAGGGAGAGATTGCGGCCACGCCTTCCGCAGCGCCTGTGGCGACACAAAAGCCTGCGGCAACAAAGGTTCCGGCACAGACGGCAGCTCCGACTCCGGTGCCCACGGCCGCCCCGCCTCAGGTTACGGCGGAGCCGCCCCGTCCTACGGAAGTCCCGTCCGGGCCTACAGAAGCCCCGCCTCAGCCCACGGCCGCCCCGCCCCAGCCTACAGAGGTTCCGCCTCAGCCCACGGAAGCTCCCACGGCAGAACCGGTTCCGGAGCCGACGCCGACTCCCGCAGGAGGAGATACAGATATCGAGTGGTCGCCGGATATGATGTAGCATAAAATGAAATAAGCGGCCCGGCAAAGCCGGAACCGCTTATTTTGAATCCCCTTTTATGTGAATTATTATAATGTATTCGCAGGTTGGTGTAAAGAAATTTCCGTCGACAAAAATTGACAATGCACTGATATGCCATGGGCTCGGGAGATGATTTTACCTGTTTTTTATTTCCTCCAACAGTGTCTCCAGCCTGTCCGCATCCTCTGCCGTCAGCTTTGCGCGTCCTGCAAGTGCGGCAAAGAAATTAGCGGGCTTACCCCCATAGAGATCATCCAGCAGTTCCTGGGTCTGCACCTGTAAAAGCTCCTCCCGGGACAGGGCGGGCTGTACATAGGCGCGGGTTCTGTTTACGATCCCTTTTTCCTCCAGACGGAACAGGAGAGTGTTCAGTGTCTGCCGCTTCCAGTTTTTTCCCTTTTCTTTCATCAGATCCAGCAGCTCTCTGGTTGCAACCGCATCCGGACGATCCCACAGGATGTCCATTACACTCTTTTCCGTGTCTGTTATATTATGGCTGACCTTCATTTCCTTATCACCTCCTTCTATATGCATCTCATTCTACTATATTTTCTGAGTCACGTCAAAGGATTCTTAACGATTTTGCGTTCTATTCAAAATGGACCGTCCCCAGCAGGCTGCGGATGTCTTCCACGCTGAGCCATTCCGTGTTATTGCCGGAGCTGTAGGAGAAGCCCTCGGGAACTTTTTTGCCGGTGGGGACAGCTCTGCGGTGTTCACTCCAAACCATCTGCGGGTATACGATAAAGTGTTTATCGTATTCATAGGTATTCATGGAGTCCTCCACCGTCACCATGATCTCATGAAGCTTTTCGCCTTCCCGGATCCCGACCTCGGGCTTTCTGCATCCGGGAAGCATGGCTTCGGCCAGGTCTGTGATCCTGAAGGAAGGGATTTTTGATATAAAGGTTTCGCCGCCCTTTGATTCCTCCAAAGCCTTTATGACCAGCTCTACACCCTGCTGCAGGCTGATCCAGAATCTGGTCATGCGATGATCGGTGATGGGCAGCTCCGTACCGCCTTTCTGCAGGATCTCGTGGAATAACGGGATTACAGAGCCTCTGCTGCCTGCCACATTGCCGTAACGGACGATGGAGAAGCAGATATCCTTGACGCCGGCGTAGGCATTGGCGGCGATGAAGAGCTTGTCCGACACCAGCTTGGTGCCTCCGTACAGATTCACCGGATTCACCGCCTTATCTGTGGACAGGGCCACCACCTTCTTCACGCCCATGTCCAACGCTGCGTCGATCACATTCTGGGCGCCATTGATATTGGTCTTGATGGCCTCTGCGGGATTGTATTCACAGGCGGGGACCTGCTTCAGCGCAGCCGCATGTATCACGTAATCCACGCCTTCAAAGGCCCGGCGGAGCCGCTCCCTGTCGCGGACATCGCCTATAAAAAAACGCAGTTTCGACGCATATTCTTTGAAATCATTCTGCATATGAAACTGTTTGAATTCGTCCCGGGAATAAATAATGATTTTTTTCGGATCATAATGTTCCATGACGTATTTGGTAAAAGCTCTGCCAAAAGTTCCGGTACCGCCTGTGATCAAGATAGATTTATTGTTCAGCATGTCAACCTCTTTTCTTCTTTTTTTGATTTCATTATACTATACTCTATACCCATTTTCAAATAACTCATTCAAACATTTAATGAAAAATTAAGTTAAAATCAGGCAATTGCCATTTTTTTGATTGGCATTGCCTGGGGAATCTGCTATAATGGAACAAGTTTCAGGCAGGAGGATATGATTATGAAGAAGGCATTGATAACAGGCATTACTGGGCAGGACGGTTCTTATCTGGCGGAATTTCTGTTGGAAAAGGGATACGAAGTACATGGAGTGATCAGGCGGGCTTCCATGCCCAATACGAAAAGGATCGATCATCTGATCGCCGGTCATGCGGTCACACTTCATGACGGTGATCTGTCGGATTCTTCTTCTCTGGTCAATATTATCGGTACGGTGCAGCCCGATGAGATCTATAATCTCGCGGCGCAGTCCCATGTACAGGTGTCCTTCGACGTTCCGGAGTACACCGGGGATGTGGATGCCATAGGTGTGCTGAGGATACTGGAGGCCGTTCGGATGCTGGGACTTGCGGAGAAGACCAGGATATACCAGGCATCTACTTCAGAGCTGTTCGGGAAAGTGGAGGAGATTCCACAGAAGGAAACCACTCCTTTTCACCCTTACAGCCCTTATGCGGTGGCGAAGCAGTACGGTTTCTGGATCGTCAACGAGTACCGCGAGGCTTACGGCATGTTTGCGGTCAATGGGATCCTGTTCAACCATGAGTCGGAGCGGCGGGGAGAGAACTTCGTCACCCGCAAGATTACGCTGGCAGCCGGACGGATCGCGGAGGGGATACAGGAGTATCTGGAGCTGGGAAATCTGGAATCTCTCAGAGACTGGGGTTACGCCAGAGACTATGTGGAATGTATGTGGATGATGCTGCAGTATGACAGGCCGGAAGATTTCGTGATCGCAACGGGGATACAGCATACGGTCAGGGATTTTGCGGAGAGGGCCTTTGCGGCCAACGGGATGCGGATCCGCTGGGAAGGAACCGGGATCGAGGAAAAGGGCTATGACGTTCAGACCGGAAAGCTGTTGATCCGTGTCAATCCGGATTGGATCCGTCCCACGGATGTGGACAACCTTCTGGGAGACCCCGGAAAGGCAAGAAGGCTTCTGGGCTGGAATCCGCAGAAGACCAGTTACGAGGAACTGGTGCGCATTATGGCGGAGCATGATCGCGAACTGGCCAGAAAGGAAGCCAGAGTAAAGCGCGCGCTGGATGAAGCTTAAGCAGCAGGCTGCCTGTTCGGAAGGAGAGGCAACCGGCAGCAGGATTGCGACAGCGGACAATAGAAGAGGAGAGTTAAGATGAAATATGACTATTTAATTGCAGGCGCCGGGCTGTTCGGGGCAGTGTTTGCCCATGAAGCAAAGAAAAAGGGAAAGACATGCCTGGTGGTGGAGAAGAGGGAGCACATCGCCGGGAATATCTATACGGAGGAAGTTCACGGGATTCAGGTGCACAGATACGGCGCCCATATTTTCCATACTTCCGACAAAAAAGTATGGGAATATGTAAACCAGTTTGCGGAATTTAATCAATATATCAACTCGCCCATAGCCCGATATCGGGATGAACTGTACAACCTTCCTTTTAATATGAATACTTTCAGCAAAATGTGGGGGATAGTCACCCCGGAGGAAGCGCGGAAAATCATTGCGGATCAGATCGCGGATCTGCAGATCACCGAGCCTCAGAATCTGGAGGAACAGGCGCTGTCCCTGGTGGGACGGGATGTGTATGAGAAGCTGATCAAGGGGTATACGGAGAAGCAGTGGGGACGGGACTGCAGGGATCTGCCTGCTTTCATCATCAAACGTCTGCCTCTGCGCTTTACCTATGACAATAATTATTTCAATGACAGGTATCAGGGGATTCCCATGGGCGGCTATACCCGCATTGTGGAGAAGCTGCTGGAGGGAACGGAGGTTCGGCTGAACACGGATTATCTGGCGCATCGGGGAGAACTGGACGGGCTGGCGGATAAGGTGATCTATACAGGCATGATCGACCAGTTTTATGATTACTGTCTGGGGGTGCTGGAGTATCGCAGTGTCCGGTTTGAGACAGAAGAGCTGGAACAGGAGAATTATCAGGGCAATGCCGTGGTAAACTATACGGAGCGGGAAGTTCCCTATACCAGGATCATTGAGCATAAGCATTTTGAATTCGGAGAACAGCCCACCACCATTATCTCCCGGGAGTATTCCAGTGAGTGGAAGAAGGGGGATGAGCCTTACTATCCCGTGAATAATGAGAAGAATGATTCGCTTTATGGGGAATATAAGGCAAAGGCGGAGAACGAGAGCCGGGTCATCTTTGGCGGAAGACTTGGAAGTTATCGATATTACGATATGGATAAGGTGATTGCCTCCGCGCTGGAGTTGTGTGAGAGAGAACTGTAAACTGCCGGAGGTATTGAAAACGCGGATGCAAAAAGCGATGGAAGCCCATATGCCCGGCCGGGATTTGCCGTGGAGAACCTGCGGCAGAGGAAGATAGCAGGGGGAACGAAATTATGAATATTATATTACTTTCAGGCGGTAGCGGACAGCGGCTGTGGCCTCTGTCCAACGATGTCCGTTCCAAGCAGTTTATCAAAATGTTTCAGAATGAAGACGGTGAACTGGAGTCCATGCTGACCCGGGTGTACCGGCAGATCACATCCGTGGATGCGGAGGCGGGGATCACCATCGCCACCAGCAAAAAGCAGGTGAGCTCTATCAAGAACCAGCTGGGAGACAGGGTGAATATCTGTGTGGAACCCTGCCGTCGCGATACGTTTCCGGCAATCTGCCTGGCTGCAGCTTACCTGCATGATGTGCGGAAGATAAAAGAAGACGCGCCTGTAGTGGTTTGCCCGGTGGATCCATATGTGGAGGACAGCTATTTTGAGTCGCTGAAAGAGCTGAGCCGCATGGCGGAAACCGGAAGCGCAAACCTGTCGCTTCTGGGGATAGAGCCAACGTATCCCAGCGAGAAATACGGCTATATTATCCCGGCATCCGGGAACAGGGTAAGCCGGGTGGAAACTTTTAAGGAAAAGCCGGCGCTGGAGGCCGCGGAGAAGTATATAGCGGGGGGAGCGCTCTGGAACGGCGGTGTCTTTGCTTTTCGCCTTGGATATCTGCTGCGGAGAGCCCATGAGCTGATTTCCTTTACAGGGTATCAGGATCTATATGAACGATACGGGGAACTGGAGAAGATCAGTTTTGATTATGCGGTGGCGGAGCAGGAAAAGGAGATCCAGGTGCTCCGTTACAATGGCGGCTGGAAAGACCTGGGGACCTGGAATACCTTTACCGAGGCCATGGCGGAACCTGTTCTCGGCCGCGGGATCTTAAACGAAACCTGTGAAAATACCAATGTGGTAAACGAGCTGAATATTCCCATTCTGTGTATGGGCTGCCGGAATATGGTGGTCGCTGCCAGCAGTGACGGCATTCTGGTCTCGGATAAGGAACAGAGCAGCTATATCAAGCCCTATGTGGAACAGATGGAGCAGCAGGTCATGTATGCGGAGAAGTCATGGGGAAGCTTTACGGTGCTGGACGTGCAGGATGACAGCCTGACGATCAAGATCGTTCTTCTGCCGGGGCATGGATTGTATTATCACAGCCATGACCATCGGGATGAAGTCTGGACAGTGACCAGCGGCAGAGGGAAAGCTGTCATCGACGGCGTGGAGAGGATCGTCGTTCCCGGTGATGTCATTTCCATGCCTGCCGGATGCAGGCATACGGTGTCCGCGGACACGGAGTTAAAGATCATCGAGGTTCAGCTGGGCGGGAACATCACAGTGGAAGACAAGCATAAACATCCGCTGTAATCATGGTGGAAGACAAGCATAAATACCTACTGTAAAGTGTGTAAAGATCGGGAAGGGCGCGGGGCGGCAAAATTCCGGTTCCGGCCTTCCGGATCAGGGGAGAATATAAATGGAAAAACTGGCAATCTTCGGCGGAAATCCGGTGAGGACCACTCCGCTCAGTTACGGAAAACAGTATATTGACAGAGAGGATATCGCAGCGGTGACAGAGGCGCTGATCAGCCCGGAACTGACCTGCGGGCCCAGGATAGCCGAGCTGGAGCGGAAGCTCTGCGAGGTGACGGGGGCGAAGTATGCGGTGGCGGTGAGCAACGGGACGGCAGCGCTGCATCTGGCGGCTCTGGCGGCAGGCTTTCAGGAGGGAGATGAGGTGATCGTCAGCCCGATCACTTTTGCGGCTTCTGCCAACTGTATTCTGTACTGCGGTGCCAGGCCCGTTTTCGCGGATATCGATCCGGAGACTTATAATATTGATCCGCAGGCAATTGAAAAGCGGATCACGCCCCGGACAAAGGGCATTGTGGCGGTAGATTTTACAGGGCAGTCCATAGAACAGGATGCCATCAGGGAAATCTGCAGGAAACACGGGCTGGCGTTTATAGAAGATGCGGCGCACGCCATTGGCACCAGATATCGGGGGCAGTCGGTGGGGAGCATGGCCGATATGACATGCTTCAGCTTTCATCCGGTGAAGACAGTTACTGCGGGGGAAGGCGGAGCCATCACCACAAATGACATCGAGAGGTATCGCCGGCTGCTGCGGCTGCGCGCCCATGGAATCACCCGCAACCGGGAGGAGATGGCGCATCCCACGGACGCGCTCTGGTATAATGAGCAGGTGGAGCTGGGCTTTAATTATCGAATGACGGACATTCAGGCTGCGCTGCTGATCAGCCAGCTGGATAAATTGACCGCATTTGCGGAACGCAGAAAAGAAATCGTGGCAAAGTATGACAGAGCATTTTCTGAGATGCCGGAGCTGAAGGTGCAGAGAGAGATTCCGGAGTCGGATACTGTGAGGCATCTGTACATTTTGCGTCTCAATCCGGACAGGCTTACCTGTGACAGAAGGCAGTTTTTCGATGCGCTGCGGGGAGAAAATATATACTCACAGGTGCATTATCTGCCGGTTTACTGGCATTCCTATTACGAAAAGCTGGGCTATGAGAAAGGGTTGTGTCCCAATGCGGAGGCATATTATCAGGAAGTGATGTCCCTTCCCCTGTATTATGCGCTTACGGATGAGGATGTGGAAGATGTGATCCATGCTGTCAGGAAGATTCTTGCATATTACAGGCGGTAGTTTCCTGTGGACGGGAATGCTGCGGCTTCAGGCGACGTTTCGGCTGTGGACGGGAATGCTGCGGAGGGACGTTTCGGCGGTGTGTCGGAGTGAGGCGATTTTGAGCGGCGGTTCGGCTGGAAGGACACGGTTTTGGAGAGCAGTTTCGTGCAGGTGCCTGAAGGGGCGTGATTTGGGAAAGGACTTACGGATGCATGGATAAAATAGCAGTATTGATCCCCTGTTATAATGAAGCGCAGACGATCTCCAAGGTGGTGCGGGAGGTAAAGGAAGCATTGCCGGAGGCGATTGTCTATGTCTACGATAATAATTCCACAGACCGGACGGCGGAGCTTGCACGGACGCAGGGAGCCATTGTCCGCCATGAGTACAAACAGGGCAAGGGCAATGTGATACGCCGTATGTTCCGGGAGATCGAAGCGGAATGCTATCTGATGATTGACGGCGACGATACCTATCCTCTGGACTGCGCGGGAGAGATGGCGCGTCTGGTGCTGGAGCATAATGCGGACATGGTGGTGGGGGACAGGCTTTCTTCCACTTATTTTTCGGAAAATAAGCGACCCTTTCACAACTTCGGCAACAGTCTGATGCGGGTGGGTATCAACGGCCTGTTTCATGCGGATATCAAGGATATCATGACCGGATACAGGGCTTTCAGCTATGAATTTGTAAGAACTTTTCCTGTATTTTCAAAAGGATTTGAGATAGAGACAGAGATGACCATCCATGCGGTGAACTATAGTATGCAGGTGGAAAACGTGGTGGTGGAGTACCGGGACAGGCCGGAGGGCAGCGTCTCCAAGCTGAACACCTATAGTGACGGAGTACGGGTGATCTACAAGATGCTGCAGCTGTACCGCAATTACAGGCCGCTGCGGTTTTTTGGTTCATTGTGTCTGCTGCTGGTGGCAATAGCGCTGCTGCTTATGGTTCCCATACTCAGCGAATATCTGCGGACCGGGCTGGTGCCCCGTTTTCCCACGCTGATTGTGTGCGGTTTTATGGCGCTGGCAGGGATTCAGTCCTTTTTTGCAGGGATGATCCTGGAGGTTCTGGCAGCAAAAGATAAACGGGATTTCGAATATCGTCTTGCGGCTGTCAGCGCGGAGAAGCGTGAGAAGACGGAAGCATGAGAAGACGGAAATGTGAGAAGGCAGAAGCGTGAGAAGGCAGAAGCGCAAGAAGACGGAAGAGTGAGAAGGCAGAAGCATGAGAAGACGGAAGAGTGAGAAGGCAGAAGCGTGAGAAGACGGAAATGTGAGAAGACGGAAGCGTGAGAAGGCAGAAGCATGAGAAGACGGAAATGTGAGAAGATGGAAGCGTGAGAAAGCAGAAGCGGCAGAAACGGAAAGCCTGACGAATCATATGTAGTCGTTTGGGTTTCCTGAAGCGGATATGTTGGGAGGCAGGTGACAGCGGGGAAAGGAAGTGTCTCCAAAGCAGCAGGGTGATAACAGGCGGGGTCATTGACGGGATGTCCGCCGGAATGGACAGAGGTATCAGGATGAAACAATATATTGACCGGGCGGCCGGGATCTGTCTGCGCCGTATGACTCCGGAAGACACGGATCTGATCATCACATGGCGGAACAGCGACAGTGTGCGGAAGAACTTTATCTATCAGGCTCCTTTTACCCGGGAAGGTCATGAGAACTGGACCAGGACGATGATAGATACCGGAAAGGCAGTTCAGATGATGATCTGCCGGATTGGGGAGGGGAAGCCACTGGGCAGTGTCTATATCCGGGATATTGACAGAAACCACAATAAGGCGGAGTACGGGATTTTCATAGGGGATGCCGCGGCAAGGGGCAGAGGGCTCGGCACAGCCGCCGCCAGGCTGATGCTCCGGTACTGCTTTGAGGAAGAGGGGCTGCACAGAATTTATCTGCGGGCGCTTTCCGATAATATGCAGGCTGTCCGCAGCTATGAAAAAGCCGGGTTTCGGAAAGAGGCGTGTTTGAGAGACGATGTAAGGATAGACGGGGCGTACCGTGATATCATATGGATGGCGGTTCTCCGGACAGACTGGGAAGAAGCTGGGGGGTGAAAAAACAGATGGAACAGAGGAAGAAGGTCAGTTTTGTAATTCCATGTTACCGGTCGGAGCATACGCTTCCCGGGGTGGTGGCGGAGATTGAGGATACCATGAGGACGCTGGAGCAGTACCAGTACGATATCCTGTTGATCAATGACTGTTCTCCCGATCATACTTTTGAGGTGATCAGGAAGCTCTGTCAGGAGGATTCTCATATCAAGGGGATTGATTTCGCCAGGAATTTCGGCCAGCATTCTGCGCTGATGGCGGGGCTGCGCTACTCCGACGGGGATTATGTGGTGTGCCTGGACGATGACGGGCAGACTCCGGCTGACGAGGCGGGGAAGCTGCTTGCTGCGCTGGAGGAAGGTTATGATGCCGTGTATGCGAAATATGATCACAAACAGCATTCGAAATTCCGCAATCTGGGCAGCAGCGTAAATGAGCATATGACGCGGATCATGCTGGAAAAGCCTGCGGAGCTGTATATATCCAGCTATTTCGCGGTGAAACGCTTTGTGGTGGAGGATATGGTGCGCTATGAGAATTCCTATCCCTATGTGATCGGGCTGGTGCTGCGGGCTACAAAGAATATCGCCAATGTGTCGGTGAAGCACAGAGAGCGGGAGGTAGGCGTCTCCGGCTACACGCTCAGGAAGCTGGTGGAGCTGTGGTTCAACGGGTTTACGGCCTTTTCGGTGAAGCCGCTGAGAGTTGCCACGGTTCTGGGCTCGGTCAGCGCCGGGGCGGGTTTTCTGTACGGTATTTACACCATTGTAAAGCGTCTGCTTATTCCGGATGTCCCTGTGGGCTTCAGCTCCCTGATGTCGGCGCTGGTGTTTTTCGGAGGGATGATCATGCTGATGCTGGGACTGATCGGAGAGTATATAGGCCGTATCTATATCAGTCTGAACAATTCACCCCAGTATGTAATCCGGGAGAAGCTGAATCTGGATGCATGCAGGCAGGAGAATGAGGATAGATAAGATGAACAGATTTTTGGAATGGTGGATGGCGCCGGGCGGTGGCCGGGCGGGATCAGGAATTTCCGATGCGGATAAACACACTGAAAAATCGGAAGATCACGGGACGGCGGGGGATTCAGACGGAAAGGAAGTCCGCGGAGGAAAAGAATGTCCTGGCGAGAAGAGATACATTACATTGATAAAGTCGCTTCTGCTGGCGGCCCTTCCGCTGCTGTGCTGTCTGGTGTACTGCGCCGGAGAGGGGCGGAGCCTGGCGGAGGTCTATGTGCCGGCCTCCGAGTGGAATGATGAGCTGTTCTACTACAAACAGGTGGAGAGTATCCTGAGCTTCGGGTATCCTCAGGGATATTTCGGCTTCAACGAGAGTCATGCGCTGAAGCTTTCTTTTGCGGCATGGAGTCCGGTCCTGGTCTTTCCCTGGCTTCTGTGGGGTGTGTTTTTTGGATGGAATCTCATGTCTCCGGTCTTCTGCAATATTTTCCTGATGAGCCTCTGCTGTTTTCTGTTTGTGTGGCTGGTAAGGCCGGCCTGGAAGCAGATGGGGGTGCTGACATTTCTTTTCTGTCTCTACAGACCCTTTGTCCGTTATATGCTTTCCGCCATGGCGGAAGTGATTTGTTTTGCCATATTGATCCTTTTTTATTCTCTGGCAGTCAACTATCTGAGACGGGAGAAAGACTACAAACTGGTAATATTGATGGCGCTTTCGGGGCTGATGGTTCTGATGCGGCCGTATATGGTGCTTTTCATGCTGCTTCCTGTATACTTCTGGGTCCGAAGGGGGAAGAGCCGTGGGGGAAAGTGGCGCAATGCAGCGGGCGGTGTGCTTTTCATGGTGGTGACGCTGGCGCTCTATGTCTGTATCAACCATTATCTGGGGGCGGAGTATTTCACCCCTTTGTTTTATACGGATTGGATATTATCCTTTTTGGAGGAAGGGCTGTTTGGGGGAATCTACTTTACGGTGAGGAAGCTTTATTACGTGGGGCAGGATTTTCTCGGGCATATTCAGAGAGGCTTTACCGGGGGGCTGGCTTCGGGGGCCCATTTTGTGGGTTATCTTGCCTGCATGGGCGTGCTGGCGGTACAGGGGGTTCGGGACTGGAGAATGCTTCGACGCCTGCAGGCGGGGGCGCATGACGCTTCAAAGAACAGAACAAAAGCGGCCGGCGAAGCGGAGAGAGAGCCGGAAGTAATGACAGAATCGGCAGGAGGGGATCTGGAAGCGGAGAGAGCAGACGCCTTGGAGGAAAAGCCGGAGAGAGGTAAAAATGCCGGGCAGGCCCACCGAATATGGGAAAATATGGTGATAGAGGTGCATTTTGCGTTTTGCTTTGTGGCCATGTTTTTTGCCCTGCTGCTGATGTACAAGCTGACGGAGGGCAGCAGGCATCTGCTGACTTTCATGGCGGCGGCAGTGTTTGTGGTTTCTCTGATGGATACGCAGTTTTATAAGAAAGCGGTGCTGATCGGCGTCTGTTTCGGTTATTTTTACTTTTATGTACCCCTTGACCCCTTTGATTATCAAGTACCTTATCTGGAGGAGACCAGGGAAGCTTCCGTGGAGAAATGGAGAGAAGCGCTGGGGGAGCGGCTTGCGCTGGAGAAGGAAGATACACCGAATTATGACAATGTCGTAATCTGGGTGTTCAGCGATAAAGTGGGCGGTCAGGATGTACGCACTTCGTATCAGCTGCTTTACGGCCTGCCCAAAGGCTTTGGGATCAGCTGTTGTATGCGGGAGTATATAGTACAGAATCTGGATACATTGAAAAGCCGCTACATCGCGGTGCCTGCAGGCGGCGAGATCGCCATGCTGTGTGAGTCGCAGGGCTGCGGTCTGGTGTATGGCGATGATGAGCTGGTACTCTATGAGCTGCATGGAGGCATGAGATAGTGAGCAGGGAATACGGGCAGGTCCGGAACCACTGTGGCTGCGGAGGGGACGGGAGAGAAGTGACAGGAAGGGAACAGGAGACGGAATATGAAAAGCAGAATGTCAAAATATACGGCGTTTATACTGTGGGGTGTTATACTGGCATATGGCGGACTGTGCTTTTATCTTTTTTATATGCAGTCCATTCAGCCGCTGGATTACAATAACCGGTATTTTCAGTCGGATCTGCCGTATCATATCAGTATGATCATAGATGACGGATGGTATTACAGTTTTACCGCTTATGCATATCAGCTTCTATACCGGCTGGGAGGAAATGGTACCGTGCTGATCGCCCTGTTTCTGGCGGCTGCTTCGGTATTGTGTGTGTTTCTCACAGAGAGACTGCTGGAGCTTCTGACGGGGAGAAAGAAACCGGATGCGCTGACATTGGGCTGCGCGCTGGCGCTGAATCTGGTGATGCCCTTCTTCTGGCGCTTTGCCGGGGAATACCGGTATGTGAGCTATCAGTCAGGGAATATCTGGCATAATTCTACATACCAGTGTATGAAGCCTGCTGCGCTGGCGGTGATGATCTGTTATCTGAAAGCGGAGAAGGGTTACAGGGAGCGTCTTACGGGCAGGCGGTGGTTTGTTCTGGCAGGGCTGCTGGTGCTGTGTACGGGCATCAAGCCCAGTTTTCTCACGGTATTTGCGCCTGTGCTGGCGGTGAAGCTGCTGGCGGATCTGTGCCGGAAGGTTTCCTTTCGGCAGGTGTTTCTGCTGGGAAGCACTGTGCTGCCGGCCTGCGGTGTGGTATTGTGGCAGAATATGGTGCTCTTTGGGGAGGATACCGGGCATGGCATTGCGCTGTCGCCCTGGTATACTTTTGCCCTGCACGCCAACAGGACCAAGGTGGCAGTGCTGTGTTCCATGGCGTTTCCGCTGGTGGTGCTGCTGTTTTCGCTCAGAGAGCTTCTGCGTGACAGACAGTATCTTTTCGCCTGGGGGATGACAGGCGTGGGATTCCTGGAGGCATTGCTTTTAGTGGAGACAGGAAGCCGTTCCCGGGACGGGAATTTCCTGTGGGGTTATTGTATGGCTCTGTTTCTGGCCTTTGTCTTCAGTCTGGAAAAGTGGCTCCGTTTATGGAAGAAAGAGGAGCATTGCCTGTTTTACAGGATCGGGTTTGCTGTTTCCGGAGTCGTGCTGGCCTATCAGCTTTTCTGCGGGCTGGTTTTCTTCGTCAGGCTGCTGCAGGGGGAAACTTATTTTATGGCGGGCTGATCAGGAAATTCATTCTCTATAAAGTCTATGATTCTGCAGGCTATGGTCAGACGGCCTGTCTCATTGGGATGAATGCCGTCTGCCAGATAGGTGTCCAGATTTTCTTCTGTTATGGTGAAGGCAGTGTAGTTGTCGATCAGACAGGCGCCGGTTTCTGCGGCAATTTCTTTGACTGCATTGATATAGTCTAAAAAACAGCCTCCGTTTTCGCTGCGGCGGTCAGTTCCGAAATCAAAGGCGCTGGTGCGGGTAGGTGTCATAAGGATATAGGCGGCATCGGGAAAGGCTTCCTGCAGCCTGGCGATGCAGGTTCGCAGCCCGCCCTTGAAGCTGTGGATATCATAAGGGTCCAGGGGATTTTCCACAGTGGCTCCGTCGAAATAGTCGTTGAAGCCGTAGCTGATGAGAAAGCATAGCTTCCTGCCCTCCAGTTCCTCCGGGGAGGTGCTTTCGGGGGTAAATTGACAGCCATTTTCAGCGGGGGTGGTATTTTCTGCCAGAAAGTCGCCGATGATATCCGGAAAATCAGGGCGGCTTACAGTTTCCATGGAGGAAGCGGATGTGCCGCTGACGGCAAAGTTAAAGGAGGAGGCATCCGACAGACCTGTTATATAACCGGGAATGGAGAAGCTTCCCGGGTAATTTCCAAGGACACTGTCCCCGAAGAAGACGAGACAGTAGTCTGAAAGGTCTGCATGCCGGGTGGGAGACGCCTTTTCCCGGGCAATGGTTTCCCGCAGACTCTGCCAGATATCCGCTTCGTTTTCCGGAGTAACGGCATAATCACCGTCGCAGAAAACATGGCAAAGGAGGCTTTCCGTGATGACTTCATTTGTGTCAAAGCAGGTGTCCGTGTAATTATCCGGGTTCAGGATCAGCCATTCCTGGGCGCCGGGGAAGAAGATCCGGACATTTGGATAAACCCGGAGTTCGTTTATCAGGTTGTGATAAAGCGTGAGAGCCGTATCCAGTTCTGCCGTCTCCGATTCCAGCCAGTAGTCCAGACAGGGATAGGGCAGCAGCAGTGAGAAGGCAATCTGGGGATGGGCCTCTATATAAGAGCAGAAATCCTGCTTCAGGCTGTCTTTCCAGACTTTTGCCGTCTCTCCTGCAGCGGCCCAGAGCAGCTCGGGGTCAGGGCAGATATAGAGGTCGGAAACAGGATTGCCGGAAGAGAGGATGCACTCCAGATATTGGGAGAGCTCTCCGGTGCTTCGGATGGCATGGGCAGCTACCAGCGTATCCAGGCCCCTGTAACGGAGGAAGGCTTCTTCCTTGAAATTTGCGGTGGAATGCATGGAGAGCAGGGCGGCGCTGTAGGTTTCTGCCGAGAGACGCAGAAGGTCTTCGGCCATTTTTCCGTCGTCTTCCTGCAGCACGGGTACGGGAGAGGTGGTTTGACTACCTTGATGTAGTATGAAGGCGGCAAGGGCCGCTGCCAGGAGGATTCCTGCGGCAGCGGCTATGAGGACAGCCGGATTTTTGGCGGTGTGGCGTGTTGTTTTCCATAGGGACATGAGGGCTTCTCCTTTCGCCGGACTTTTTATTTAGGAATTGTCGGAAAATAACCGCTGCAATTTCCCTTTGATTACAGGGTTCGCGAAGCGGTTCCTGTAATATGTACAGGAAAAAGCCCGGAAATACAATAAAAATTGCTGCAAACTTGTAGCGGTTATTTGTAGACACTTCCTTATACTGCGCAACGGTTACATTTGCAGTACAATCCGACTGCAGACCGCCAGCCAGGTATTTTTCCGGAGGCATCACTGTAAATCCTGGCGGTCTGCTGTATATTTTAGCATGGATATCGACAGATGAAAAGCATTTGTGAGCAGGAGAAGTTTAGAAACATTTCAGCATGGACGGCGGCTTCCATGAAAAGGAAGGGATTCAGGAGTTTTCATGGTACGTAAAGCACTGAATAAGCTGGGAGAAGCCGAGTATCCATTGACAAGAGTACAACAGAAAGTTATAATTTATACTGAAAATAATTCAAAAAAATTTTCACATCTGCGGTTGCTGATTCAATGGTTCGTATGCATTGCAATAGCTTGCATGCAGACAGGACATTGGATTGCAACCGCACAGCAGGAGAAACATTGCCAAAACGCGGTGATGCAATAATTGGCAGAGAATGTGTGTACAAGGAGGCCGGCAGTGCTGTTCAATTCTGTGGATTTTTTGATTTTTTTCCCAATTGTTGTACTGGTCTTTTTTCTGGTACCGGCCAGACTGCGCTGTTTTTGGCTGTTGGCGGCAAGTTACTTTTTCTATATGTGCTGGAATGTGAAGTACATCCTGCTGATTTTGGCATCGACGATCGTAACATGGGTTTGCGGCAGGCTGATGTGCAGGTACGGCAGGTGGAAGAAGCCGCTGTTGGTCTCCTGCCTTGTGCTCAACCTTGGTGTTCTGTTTTTCTTTAAATATTTCAATTTTTTTCTGGATACCTGCGGCAAAGTGTTGGGGAAGCTCGGCCTGACGCTGATGGAGGGGCACTTTGATATCCTGCTGCCGGTAGGAATTTCCTTTTATACATTTCAGGCGTTAAGTTATACTCTGGATGTCTACAGGGGAAAAACAGAACCGGAGAAGAATTTTTTCCGGTATGCGTTGTTTGTCTCTTTTTTTCCGCAGCTTGTGGCAGGGCCTATCGAGCGTTCTGACCGTCTGCTGCAGCAGATCGTCCGGATGGAAAAGCGGAAGCTGTGGAATTATGAGCGGGTGACGGACGGGCTGATGCTGATGGTGTGGGGCCTTTTTCAGAAGATGGTCATAGCGGACAGGGCGGCGATTTTGGTGGATACGGTTTTCGACAATTATTTTATGTACGGAACCGTGGCGCTGGCGGCCGGAGCGTTGGGGTTTGCATTGCAGATCTACTGTGATTTCGCCAGTTATTCTACCATAGCAACAGGGGCTGCCAGGGTCATGGGGTTTGAGCTGATGGAAAATTTCAACACACCCTATTTTGCAGTATCCGTCCGGGACTTCTGGCGCCGCTGGCACATCTCTCTGAGCACCTGGTTTCGGGATTATCTGTATATTCCGCTGGGCGGGAGCCGGTGTTCCGAAGGCAGGAAATATGCAAACCTTTTGATCACATTTACCGTCAGCGGTCTGTGGCATGGCGCAGGCTGGAATTTTCTGGCATGGGGGATGCTGCACGGAGTGTATCAGATCGTGGGAGATCTGACAGGCAGGATTCGCATGGATATCAATCGCCGGCTGAAGACAAGGACAGAGAGCTTCAGTTATCGGATGCTGCAGACCGTGGTTACGTTCCTGCTGGTGGATCTGGCGTGGATCTTTTTCCGGGCGGACGGTGTCCGTGCGGCATTGGAATATTGTACGCGCATGGTGGTGAAATGGGATCCATGGTCTCTGTTTAACGGGGAGATCTATACACTGGGACTGGAGCGACCGGAGTTCAATATCCTGCTGGCGGGGGTGGCGGTACTCTTCCTGGTAGATCTGATACGCAATAAAAAGAACCAGAGCTTTTCCGGTTTCCTTGCGGAGCAGTGCATCTGGTTCCGCTGGGGTGTGCTGCTTGCGGTCATGTGGGCGACACTGGTTTTTGGCATTTACGGCATACAGTTTTCTTCTTCTCAGTTTATCTATTTCCAGTTTTGACGCCGGAGGTTGGGAGGCAGGATGATAAGGTATAAAAACGGAGTAAAGGCGGTTACATTCTGTACAGTGGCTGTGATATTGTTTTCCTGTACATATAAGGTGTTCTCCTGGAAGGATACGGGGGGAGGGTATCTGTCCTCCATGAAAACCTTTTATGGATTGGAAAGGGATGTGGTGGATGTGCTTTTCCTGGGGAGCAGCCATTGCTATTGCTCGATTAATCCGGCTGTTTTATGGGAAAAGTATGGGATCGCTGCCTTCAGCTTATCCATTTCCGGTCAGGATCTGGCCAGCTCTTATCACTGTATGAAGGAAGCGCTGAAGACGCAGCAGCCCAGGGTAGTCTGCGTGGAGATGTACTACACTAATTTCCACGGCTATCAGATCAAGGGCAATATGTACCGCAATCTGCTGGGGTATCAGATCTCACAGAATTTTGCGGATGCGGTGGGAGATATTGCGGAAGCGGAGGAGGTCAGAGAACTTTTGCTGAAATGGCCCATTATCCACACTCGTTACGCGGAGCTTACGGAAAAGGATTTCAGACAGGATGAGATGATGCGCACTTATATAGGACATGCCGGGGGCTTTTACGGGGAAAATATCGGGGAAATCTCCGTCTACCATGGAGAGGAACAGATTGCCATCGGGGAGGAGGAGGAGATCTGGCTGGAGCGGATCTTTGACCTGGCAGAAGAAAAGGGGGTGGAGCTGTGCTTTTTTCTTGCGCCCTTCGGAGCGGACGAGGAGACACAGATGCGTTACAGGTATGTAGAGAGCCTGGCGGAGGCCCATCAGGTGCCCTTTTTGAATCTGATCGCTCTGCATCAGGAGCTGGGGCTGGATGTGGAACAGGATTTTACCGACACAGGGCATACCAATTCCTATGGCGCGCTGAAGGTGTCTGATCATCTGGGCGGATACCTGTCGGAACGTTATGAGCTTCAGGACAGAAGAGGGGACGAGAGATACAGGCTTTGGGAGGAAAATCTGCTGATATGGAACCACCAGATGCAGAACCGCAGCCTGCAGCAGACGGCGGATCTGGGAGCCTATCTGGATGCGGTCAAAATGTACCGGGATGACTACATATACATCGTCTTTTCTCATGGGGAGTATCTGGCTGAGGCGGAGGATCTGGCAGACAGGCTGGAGGGCGTGGGTATCGGCGAAGAATTTTTTGACCGGGAAGGCGTCTGGGTCATTGAGGACGGAACGGTGCTTTATCAGACCGTGGGAGAAGACTGTTTCCGCCATATGAGAATAGGCGGCAGTGATCTGCTGATAAACAGAGACGGAGACGAACTGCAGATCGTGATAGACCGCCAGGAGTACGGGAAAGCGTCCCAGGGGATCGACATTATTGTCTACGACAAGGCGCTGGGACAGATCGTTGATGAAGTAGGGTTTCAGGCCCTGGGAGAATACATCTGCGTAAGATAAAATGGGGGCGGCCATAAATTCTCTGCTTGTATCTGGTACCAGATGGGCAGATACGGAACTGGAAAACAGTATCTGCCCATCTGGTGCCCAGAGGATTTACGGACGCATCACTTAGCGGCCGGAAATTCTCTGCCCATGCCTGGTACCAGATGGGCAGATACGGAACTGGAATAGGAGGCATTACGGATGAGGAAAAAGCATGTGGGGGAAGCGGCGGTACTGCTGTGCATCCTGGCAGTGCTGTGCTGCTTTGTGTTTCAAAAAGAAGGTTATCATATAGATGAACTCCTGTCCATGGAACTGTCAAACGCGGAGTACAATCCATGGATTGTGTCCACGCAGCCCGTGGGCCGGCTGAAGAAATTTGTGGAGCAGGAAATCATCGGCGAATCCTTCGGGGAGACATTTGTCAACCTTGTGGTAAGAACCTGGGATCTTCTGCGGAACGGGGAAGAGAGCATGGCGCTTCAGTACCAGGCGGATGTATATCCGGAGCCGGTCTGGATTACCGCAAAACAGTTTCGGGATTACCTTACGGTGGACAGCGAGGACTGTTTTAACTATCTGTCCGTGTATTTTAATGTGAAGGACGATAATCATCCGCCTTTTCACTACATGCTTTTACATACCATATCCTCCGTCTTTCAGGGCAGCCTGTCGCCGCTGCCGGGCTGTGTGATCAATCTGCTGGCGATAGCGGGATGCATCATCTGCTTTTTCCGGTTGGGGACAGTGCTGGAAAAGGGCGGGGTGATCCCTGGAGGCTCCGGAAGAACGGCGGGAATCTGTATGGGGCTGCTGTATGGCCTGTCCGCAGGGGCAATTGCTACTGCATTGCTGATCCGTATGTACGGAACCATGACGTTTATGTGTGTTGCGCTTTTTTACCTGCATGTAAAAAAATGGCTGGAAAAGGGATTTGAAAGGAAAAATGCAAAACTGACACTTGTGACGATATTGGGCTTCTGGACCCAATACTTTTTCCTGTTTTACTGTCTGGCGCTGGCAGGGGTGACGGCCGGGCTGCTGATCCTGAAAAAGAGGTACCGGGAATGTCGGGGATATGTGGGGAGCATGATTTTGGCTGCCGTTATCGGGCTGGCTGTTTTTCCTTATGCGGTGGAGGACATTTTTTCCAGCGGCAGGGGGATGGAAGCGCTCCAGAATCTTGGAAACGGCTTCGATGGCTACGGGATCAGACTGGGGGCTTTTGGGACGATTTTTATGGAAGCCTGTTTTGGAGGAGTTCTTCCGGGGGTTTTTGCTGCAGGCTGTGGCGCTGCGGGGTTATTATTTGCCTGGCTGCGGGGGAGAAAGGGGAAGGAAAGCTCACAGCAGATGCAGGGGACAGAGCAGGCGGCAGGGTTGGCGCGGCAGGGGGAAAATGAGCGTGTCGCAGACCCGGCACGGACAGAGGGGAAGGAGGGCTTCTGCATCTGTCTCATGCTGCTTGTGCCCTGCTGCTGTTATTTTCTTCTGGCGGCAAGAATGTCTCCCTATCTGGTGGACCGCTATGTTATGCCGGTGTTTCCCTTTGCTGCTGTTATTATGACACTTGTGCTGGCGCGTATTTTTGCTGTTTTTCCCGGTGTCAGTTTCTGTTGGATGCTTTTGCCGGCGCTTCTCCTGGGAGCTGTCAATGTGGCGGGCTATGACGGACATTACCTGTATAAGGGGTATGAGCGGCAGTATGAGCTTGCGAAAGCGTATGCCGAATTCCCATGCATCTGTATGTATGACGGACAGGGCTATTATTATAATCTGATGGAATTTACGGAATATCGTGAGACGCTGCTGCTGCATATCTGGGAGCTGGAAGGACGGGCGGATACGGCCGATCTTGAACAGCGGGACCAGGTAGTGGTGCTGAGGAAAAGCACTGTGGATGAAGCAGCGGTGCTGGAGGCGCTTCGGAAGTATGGCTGGGAGGTGGAGGAAGTCCTGCTGGAAAGCAGTGAAAGTGTATATGGGGATACGGTGTACCTTTGCGGTAAAGCCTAGGGCTTTTGAAAATGATAGAGAACAACTGGAAACTGGGCTTTACCCCTCTTGTGTTTCGGAGGGTTCAGGTAGCCCTCTGGACGAAAGAAAGGGAGGGTACACCCATAGCATGGGTGATGCAATGTGTGTTACATACGCTGATTTGATTCAGATTGGAATATGCATTGTTGCCCTGATTGGGTTGTGCTCACAATCTTTCGGGGAAAAAAGAAATAGCCGCCATTACTCATAATAGTGACGACTGACCCGGCTTCTGGCTGGGAAGTTTAGTTGTAATTTGGGGTAGAGCTGCTTCGATGGCTTTTCCCTAAGTTTACTATAACATATCCTGAGGAAGTCTTCAAAAATATAGTGAAAAATGGCTGTAAGGAACTGTTCAAAAATTATTTGTGATTTATTTGCGGCATGATGGTATAGT
>CAJUFB010000010.1 GCA_910585805.1 uncultured Acetatifactor sp. | reverse complement strand
CGATATCACAGGCAGCGCTCCTTTTATAGACGCCGATTATTTGCCGCTTACAAATATAATAATCTCCGTATTCCCGATTATCGTCCCCGCCAATCAGCTTTTCTTCAGATGCTGTAAATCCGAAGGCTTCAGCCGCTGTTTTCCGGGGGATCGCAAAAGGAGGAATCTTTGTGGCGATCATGTTACAGCCGAATAAATCAAAGGCAGGAGGAACAATCAGCGACAGGATTTCACGGATGCTGTCAGCGTTTTCGTAATCACTGCGTAAATCCAGCCGCAGCAAACCGCAATCATGATAAAAATCCCTTGCCTGGCGGTTAAATAGTTCGATGGTACCGACAGCAGCTCCGGCAGTTGCAGCTCCGGCAGTTGCAGCTCCGGCATTGCCGGTGACTGCGTTGCTGGCACTGCCAACGCTTGTTGTGCAGGCGTTTTCGATGACTGTGCCGTTGGCACGATGAGTGCGTTTGTCAATGATAGTCCAGCGCACAAAGGCATTCTGCTCATAGGCCGTCCTCCAGAAGCCGACTGCGCTTTCCATGCGTTCCGGAGTGGTGTAATGGAAGTCGTCTCCGTGGCAGTTGTCACTGTTGAAGTAAGGGACGGCTTTCTCGTCTGAATACACAAGGAGCAGATCCTGTGCATCGGACACTTCCACAAGCCTTAACAGGTAGTTTTCATTTTCATAGACAGGACAGTTTTTGTAGGGATTCATCTTAATACCTCCGTTGCGATTTTTGTTTTGCGTACCGGTATTTTGCAGAATAGTATGTGGAAACTTTTGTTCGGAAACTGTGAATTAAAGGTGCAGATTGAAGGCGCCGGCGCGTTGATTTATTTACAGTTTCTGCTGATAGGATAGCACATCATATACGACAGCAGTATGTCGTAATTATTTCGGGGATGAAAAGCATTTTCGATTACATGGGTATAAATGGAAATCGCGGGTGGAATACTTCATTTACTTTAAAGTATACTCAAGACCGCCAGTATTTACGAATCTGTCCACGACGGGCATGTGGCATTTGAATGTTAATTGAAGCTGATTTTGAAGTTTGATTGAAGTTGACTTTGAAGTGACTTTGAAGTAAAATTGAAGTAATTCAAAAATCAGCAGGAAGCATTTTATCGGTGCATGGTACTGTGCAGGACATCTGCAAAACCGGAATAAGAGGTGATTTCATGTATCTGGAAGAATTAGTTGATGATATACAGCTGGAGAGTGACAAATTCGAATGCAAAAGCATATTAAACCGGAATGATGTGATTGGGTGGCTGAAAAGCATTGCCGGTTTTGCAAATGCATCCGGAGGAGACTTTTATATCGGCGTGGAAGATAAGACAAATAAACTGATTGGATTCGACAGAAAAGCTGCGGATAATGAGCGAAACTATTTTAACAATCAGGTGAATGAACATTTAACGCCCAGACCGCAGATGAATATTTCGTTTATTCGATACGACATTAAGAATAGTGAGCGTTTTGTTATCAGAGTTCAGATACCGGAGTCTGTTGTTAAGCCGGTAATCCTGAAATATAAAAATATTCCGTCCATTTTCATGAGAAGGGACGGATTTACCAACGGCGCGACTTATGAAGAGATTATCGAAATGAGTGTGAAAAGTAAAAACACGCAGTATGATATTCTGGATTCAGATGTCAGGTATGAGCCGGCGAAAATCTCGATGCTGCGTGCCTTTTACGCAGAACACAATGAGGGAAAGGAACTTAAGGAGAAGGCCCTGCAATCCATGGGCTTCTATAATGAAGAAGGCTTTTTGTCAAATGGCGCCGTTTTGTTTCTGGACGATTACAGCGGGAAAAAGACGGAGGTTCAGTGTTCCGTATTCTCAGGATTTAACAAGGGAAGTGAACGGATTGTCACAATAAATCGATTCAACGGAAATCTCACATCTGCGATTCGGTACATGATGGATTTTGTGAATCAGAGAATGAATCATTCCATGCTCAAGCTGAACGATGTCAGAAAAAACATTGACGCATATCCTCAGCGCGCTTTATTTGAGGGGGTGGTCAATGCGGTTGCGCATCGGGATTATTTCCTGGACGGAACGCAGATTCAGGTGGATTTGTTCAGAAATCGACTGGAGATATCTTCGCCGGGAGGATTTTACAGAGGAGAGAGGCTCGGCAAAACGTATGACCTGACCGGAATCATATCAAAAAGGAGAAATGAGCTCATTTCGGGTGTACTTGTGGCCTGCAATGTAATGGAAGCGGCAGGTACCGGATTTGATAAAATTGCAGAAGAATACTCCCAGGCAGATGAGGCTCACAGGCCCTATATCTGTTCTTCGTCGGATCATTTTACTCTGGTGCTTCCGGATCTGACATATGCGGAAGGAGTGGAGGACGACAGAGCTCCGGCTCTTATATTTGTTCCTGTTCCGGGGGGAACGGAGCTTGACGGGAAGGTTCTGTCTTTCTGTTATAATCAGGCGCACAAGGTTTCGGAGATTGCCGAATATCTGGGTATCAGTGATTCCACATATCTGAGGAAGCAGGTGCTTGGGAATCTGGAAGCCAATGGATACCTGGAGAAGAGCAAGGTTTCCAGAGCCATGTTTTATAAGACGAACCGGGATATGGCGGCACTCAATTGACAGCTATCCAGGGCAGCCGGAAAAGGGTTTATCCGTAGGGAAGCAAGTTTTTTGGGCAGCCGGAAATAGGGCTATCCGTATAAGGAAACAATGTTTTCGGCTGTCTCCAGTAATTGTCTGCGCAGTTTCTCAGGTGCAAGGACTTCCACATGATCTCCCAGTGAGAGCAGGGTTCCCAGCCACAGCTGCTCGTTTTCAACCACGGTGAGCTCCATCAGGACACTTCGGTCATCGGCTTCATCGGTGGTATTTTTCGGGGGTTCTTCCGGGTTTTCGCGCAATATGGTTCCGTTCAGGTATTCTTTGATGCGGGAAACGGCAGCAGGACTGCACTTCACGAGGACATTCAGGTATTTGCGGGAGTCTGCGCCGTCATTTTTCTCCAGGATAAGCGCTGTCGGTTCATGCTCTTTTGCAAAGGGTGTGTCGGTTATCTCCAGGCCGCTCATCCGCACAAGCTTGTAGGTGCGATAGTCTCTCTTTACCCTGGAATAGGCGAGAAGATACCAGGCATACCATCTGTACAGTACAGCTACGGGTTCCACGCTGTGGGTGCGGGTTTCGTTATTATTATTCGTATAGACGAAACGAACCATACGCTTCCCGGCAATTGCGGACTGCAGTGCCTGGAGGAGGGCGGTATCTCCCTCCCGCAAAACGGAAAAATCCAGTAGGAGGCAGCTGTCCTCAGGTTTGGACACACTGGCTATTTTTTCCAGGGTGTGCCTGGCCTTTTGTCCTCCTGTGGCGGACACCAGTCCCTGCAGGGCGGTGAGGATGCAGGAGTAATCGTCGGAGGTGGCGAAGTGGTGGTCCAGCCGGAACCGTTCCGCTATTTCGTAACCGCCTGCCGCTCCGGCGACGGATATCACCGGAATCCCGGAAAGGCACAGGGATTCCATGTCCCGCTGTATCGTCCGAAGGGATACCTCGAAATGTTCAGCCAGCTCGCTGGCGGGCGTTCTGCCGTGGTTGAGAAGGTATATGGTTATGGCGTAGAGGCGTTCGATCTTCATGTAGGGTTCGTCCTGTTCTGTTGGAGGGCTGATTTTTGGCGCGGTGGGAATATTTTCTCTCTTTGCCGCCTGCCATCCGTTGCCGCTGAGATTTGAGTTCCTAACCCGGACAAGCCGGAACCAAAATGTTGCCATTTTGCGCAGGAAAACATTGTTAAGTGCCTAAAGGAAAAACAGCGTTTCGGCATTTCACAATAAAATCCCGGACAAAACAGCATAATTTTGGATCCGGCCTGTCCGGGTTGGGGAAACAAAATATACAGGTTAGTTTTCGGCAGTTTCTGAGGTCTGCGCAAAAGGACAGTGCGTGCTGCCGTCACAACAGCGGCAGCATAACCTCTGTGGCAAACACCCCGTTTTCCGTCTGGCGGTTCAGAAATCCGCCGTATTTCTGCACAATGCTGTCGATCCGAAGCAGCCCGAAGCCGTGGTGTCCCTGCTTGTCCGAAGTGAAATGCCCGCCGGTTTTCCTGGCCTGGCCGTTCATGGAGTTGGTGACGGAGATGTAGAGCTGCTTTTTTACGATGTCGATGTAAATCCGGATGAAACGCTCCGATTCGGGCATCTGCATACAGGCTTCCATGGCATTGTCCAGCAGATTCCCGATCAGTACGGAAAGGTCAATGCCGGAAATGGGGATATCCTCCGGCACCAGAGCCGTGGCATCCGTCTGGATATGCCGCTCCTGGATCAGGGTCAGCTTGCTGTTCAATATGGCATCCACCATCACGTTTCCGGTCTTCAGCACCGTGTCCACCGTGCGCAGGTCCTCTTCCAGGCGTTCCAGATAGAGGGAGGCCTGTTCATACTGTGCCATGCCCATATGCGCTTTTAAAGTCTGGATATGGTTGTGGTAATCATGCCGCCAGCCGCGCATTTTACGGTACATCGTCTCTACTTCATCGTAATGCCGGTTTACCAGGTCATTCTGGAACCGGGAAATCCGCCGGTTCACATACCAGGGCATGGCGAATATCCAAAGGAGCGCATTGAGCAGAGCCAGGATTGCAAATATTACGGTAATTTGCCAGATCATTTGACTTCCTCTACTTTCGTTGGCGTTTTTCCGTTATTTTGATGGTGATGCGTTTCGCTTTTACGGGAAAATAATGGGTGCAATGGCGCAATGCTGAGAAACAGCCCGGGCGGCAATGTCCGCTATCGCGGGGCGCGCCGGAATACGGAATCTTCATGCAGGGCGATAAAAGCCTGATTCACCTTTTTCTGCGCGCTCCGGCTCAGGGGCAGCCTGCGGCCGTCGTCAAGCACCAGTTCCGTCTTCAGGATAGCGCAGATATGCCCTGCGTTCACCAGGTAAGAACGGTGACAGCGCAGAAATTCGGGCTGGCCGGAAAGGAAACGTTCCAGCTCCCCTATGGGGGAATGCAGTGTGTATTCATTGTCTGCCGTGTACAGGACGCACCAGTGGGCCCGGGCCTCCAGGTACCAGATTCTGGAGGGCGGAAGAGAGAGGGGGCCGTCCTCGGTCTGAAACAGGAGCCGCTGTTCCTGCCGGAGGTTTTTCTCTTTCAGCCTGTCCAGCAGAGAAAAAAGCTTTTCCTTGCGTATGGGCTTTAAGAGATAGTGAAGCGCGGCTACCTCGTAGCCCTGGGCCATATATTTTTCGTATCCCGTGACGAAGAGAATGGGAATCTCCTCGTCCTCTGTCCGGATATGTGCTGCCAGCTCCATGCCGTTTTGCTGTCCCATCTCAATGTCCAATATCAGCAGGTCAAAGTCCCTGTCCTCTTCCCAGGTAAAGGAAAATGCTTCGGCACTTGCGAAAAGTTCGCTTTTTAACGGTGTACCGCTTATCTGTGCCCATTCTTCCAGATATTTCTGCAACAGCTGCTGCTGCGCTTTTTCGTCATCACATATTGCAAACCGCATGTAAAACCTCTTTAAAATATTTCACTGCGCGGGGGGCTGAAATTCTTCCGCCCGTCTGTTGGAAAGATGTTTCAGGCATGTTCCGGAAAGCGGAAACTGCCGGGAAACAATCGGTACAATCTGCCCGGGCGTATTGATTCCCGCTTCAGGCAGATTGATTATAGCATGAAAAATTTGCGGCGGCAATGGCATCTTTTTCAATTGGTTTTTGTAGATTCGGGAGAGCGGCTGAAACTGCAGTTTATGCGTCTCCGAATACCATTCGTGCGCCATTTTACATTTTTGCCTGAAGATGTGGTATCCTTATAGTACGTTATACTTGAGAGTCGTCGCGCAGTGGCTTTACCCTTTAGAGCCGTTGCGCAGCGACTAAATTAGGAGGAAGCTATGATTGAGGAAAATCGCGTTTTCGGGGCGCAGAAAAAACAGAAATATGGCATGCTCAGCAATGCCTGCTATCATCTGCGGGCAGAGTGGGAGGCGGATAAGGGGCTTGTACTGGTTCTTTCCCATATTAATCTGACCATTCAGCCCGGGGAGAAGCTGGCGCTGCTGGGGCTGAACGGTGCGGGCAAGACTACATTGGTGAAGCTGCTCTGCGGGTTTTATGAGCCTACAGAGGGAACGGTGCTTTTAAATGACATTCCTGTCAGAAATTACAACAGGGAGGACTATTACAGTCTGATTGCTGTGCTGTTTCAGGATGCCACGCTGCTTCCTTTTTCGCTGGATGAGAATCTGACGGGCGGCAGAAGCAGTGAGACAGACAGGAAGTGGCTGGATTCGGCGTTGAGTCTGTCGGGATTTCGGGAAAAGTACTATGCCCTGCCGAAACAGGGAGGTACAAAGCTGGTGAAGGAAGTGAATCCGGATGCGATGGATTTTTCCGGAGGGGAGAAGCAGAAGATGCTGTTTGCCAGAGCCTTGTACAAGGACGCGCCGCTCCTGGTTCTGGATGAGCCTACGGCGGCGTTGGACCCGATAGCGGAGAATGAGCTGTACTAGAATTTCGGAGAGGCTGCGAAGGGGCGGACCTGCGTCTATATTTGAACCGGAAAGGCTTTACCATGGACTATGAGTATCTGGAAGATGTGAAAGTACAGGAGCTTCGAACCAGGGGAGAAGAAGCCTGGACAGGGGTGGCCGGCTGGGCTATGTATCAGTACGAGTCCTGTCTCTCGGCGGTGATCGCCGTGCTGGCGGCGGTGGTCCTGCTGATTCCTCTTTTGTCAGGAGGGGTGGTGGGCGGCGTTTCCCTGCAGTCCGTTCTGTCTACACTGCTTCTGGGACTGGCAATCGGGGCGCTGATGGTTCTGAATTACCGGAAAAGCAGAAAATACAGCCAGAAGATGCAGGAAATATACAACAACACGGCGGATATCGGAAACCGGACCGGCTATTATCATGATATCCTTGCCGCCGCAGGGGGACAAAAGGATCTGCGCTGTTACGGGCAGCAGGAGGCCATACTGGAGGATGTACACCATGTGTGGATCCGATATCTGAAGGAATGTAAGCGGCTGGTCAGGGTCAGTGCCAGGAAAATAGCAGCGGATCAGACCGCATCGGAGTTTTCGGCGCTGTTGGTGTATGTGTTCACCAGTGTTCAGGCAATGCTTGGCACCATCACAGTGGGACAGGTGGTGACCTGTTCCGCCAGTATCATACGATTGTCGTCTTCACTGGCAGAACTGGCCGGGAAAATGGGTTCCATGGAACAGATTATCATGTTGTGTCAGGACCAGAAGAAATATATGGAACTGGAAAAGCGCAAGCAGGTGGGGACGCTCCCTCTGGAAAAGCGGCGGGACAACCGGTTCAGGGTGCAGTTTGAGCATGTGTCCTTCCGGTATCCCGGATCTGACAGGGATGTCATAAAAGACCTGAACCTGGAATTCGTCATCGGGGAGCGCATGGCTCTGGTGGGAAAAAACGGCTCCGGCAAGAGTACTTTCATCAAATTGCTATGCCGTCTGTATGACGTGACGGAAGGCTGTATCAAGGTAAACGGCATCGATATCCGCAAATATGACTACAGAGAATACTGCAATCTTTTCTCCGTGGTGTTCCAGGATTTCGCCATTTTTGCGATTCCGGTGGGGGAAAATATTGCGGCTTCCGCTCAGGTGGATAAGGAGAAGGCGCTGGATGCCCTGGACAGAGCCGGGGTGGGAGAGCGGGTCAGAGAGCTTCCGGAGGGGCTTGCCGTCTGCGTGGGAAAGGATTTCGACGAAGCAGGGGTGATTTTTTCCGGCGGGGAGAAGCAGAAGATGGCCATCGCCAGAGCCATCTACAAGGACGCGCCCTTCGTCATCATGGACGAACCCACCGCCGCCCTGGACCCGCAGGCGGAATGCGAAGTGTTTGCGGGCTTTGATAAAATGGTGGGCAGCAAGACGGCGCTCTACATTTCACATAGGCTGGCGTCCTGCCGGTTCTGCCAGGATATTCTGGTGTTTGACGCAGGCAAAGTGGTCCAGCGGGGCAGTCATGAGGAACTGGAGCGGCAGGAGGGGCTGTATAAGGAATTGTGGGAAGCACAGGCGCAGTATTATGCATGACGGCAGCGCGGACAGCCGGTATTGCGGCAGCAGAACCGCGCATCGGCATTGTGGGGCTGCGTGATATAAATTCTGATACAAATTCTTAGAATATTTTACGTTCATACAGGTAGGAAAAAACAGGGAAGTGTGGTAGAATGAAACCATGCGCACCCTGTTTTTTGGATTGGGTATAGCCTTTAGCGGACTGTGCATTGAAAGTTACTTTGAAGTTGATGATCTAAATCTTGATTTTGTTGAAATTAAGAGTCGTAATTCGATACGAGCAGATTGAGAACAACAAGTGCCTGGAAGGTGTAACGGATGAAAAAAGCAATTATATATTGGTTTTCAGAAGCGGAGGGAGGCAGAAAGAAACCTCCGGCAGGCACAGGATACTACCCAACAATAGTATTAGAAGATGGAAGCAATGTTTGTCTGAAAAAAGCATGGAAATCTGTCTGCTCTTAGGGTAAGATGGAGATATCATATTTTAAAGGAAGAAAGGATGACGTTAAGTATGAGATATTTATTTCAGGGGGATTCCATCACGGACTGGGGACGGGGAAATTATGAAGACCCCCATGCCACCGGATGCGGTTATCCCCGTATTCTGGAAGCGGAGCTCACGGCTGAGAACGGAGACTGCGAGGTGCTGAACTGCGGCATCAGCGGAAACCGGGTAGTGGACTTGCTGGCCAGATGGAAAAAAGACTGCCTGAACCTGAAGCCGGACGTTCTGACCATTTTTATCGGCGTAAACGACGTGTGGCATGAACTGGGCAGCCAGAACGGCGTGGCTCCGGCGCTTTTTGAGGAAGTGTACCGGATTTTGCTCCGGGAGACATTTGCTGCCCTGCCAGAGACGCGGGTCATTCTTATGGGGACTTTCGTCACCCATGGAACAGGCACGGACCCGGATTGGGAGACATTCCGCAACGAAGTAAAGATACGCAGGGATATTACCCGCAGGCTGGCGGAGGAGTTTCATCTGGGCTATGTGGATCTGCAGCAGGTATTTGACCAGGCGCAGGAAAAGCAGCCTGCGGAGCACTGGACCATAGACGGCGTCCATCCTACCGCCGCAGGGCACTGGCTGATAGCCCGGGAGTGGAAGAAGACGGCGGGCGTATAATGGGAAAGCATCCGGCAATTGTCAGGTCAAGAAGGGAAGGTTCGTAATTGCGTTTCGACTCGCGGCGGAAGTTTTCTCTGATTCATAAAAGGAATATGCCGGAAAAGAATAAAGAATAAACAGGAAATGCGGACTTCGACGAACTGTTTGATATTGAATGGCAAGCAGCAGAAATATATATGGAGGAACGAAAAAATGAAGATTTTGAAGGTGACAGACCCTGCATTCACAAAATACGGCAGGGTAATCGGCAACGTGGATTTTACCGGACTGGTGGAGGCGCTGAAGAAGACGCCCTGCCCTGAGGACGTGGTTTACGAGCCCTCGGTGGAGGCGCTGGAAGCTCTTCCCGTGATGGAAGAACTTTCCAGGATTGTGTACGGGGAGATGCCCATCCAGATCGGATACTGCAACGGGCACAATGTAATGCTGAACGCCCTGGAGTACCACCGGGATTCCGAAATCAATGTGGCGGCAACGGATGCCGTGCTGATGCTGGGACTTCTGACGGATGTGGAAGCGGACCATACCTATGATACTTCCAAAGTGGAGGCTTTCCTGTTACCGGCGGGAACGGCTGTGGAGGTTTATGCCACCACACTGCACTATGCGCCCTGTCATGTAGAGACAGGCGGTTTTCAGGTTGCAATCGTGCTGCCCAGAGGGACAAACTATCCGCTGAAGGGGAGCCATGCAAAGGTAAAAGAGGCGCAATGCGGCGCCGGGGTTTCCAATGAGGATGCCATGCTCACTGCAGTGAACAAGTGGCTCATCGGACATGCCGAAGGCGGATTGGATGAGGGAAGCTTCCTGGGTCTCAAGGGAAAGAATCTGTGCCTGACAGAGGACTGAGAGGAGAATAAGTCATGTATTATATAGGAATCGATCTGGGAACTTCCGCCGTTAAGCTGCTTCTGATGGACAGCGACGGTAAAATCGTGAATATTGTGTCAAGGGAATATCCTTTATATTTCCCCCGCCCGGGCTGGTCGGAGCAGAAGCCGGAGGACTGGTATGAGCAGACCGTCCTCGGCATCAGGGAACTGATTCGGGATGTGGATAAATCTCAGGTGGCAGGCATCAGCTTCGGCGGGCAGATGCACGGCCTGGTCATTTTGGATGAAGACGACAATGTAATCCGCCCTGCCATCCTGTGGAATGACGGCAGGACCACGGAGGAGACAGATTATCTCAACAATGTCATCGGAAAGGAAAAGCTGTCGGAATATACGGCGAATATTGCCTTTGCAGGCTTTACGGCCCCCAAGATTCTCTGGGTAAAAAACAAAGAACCGGAAAATTTTGCACGGATTTCCAAGATCATGCTGCCCAAGGATTATATCGCCTATAAGCTGACAGGGGTACATTGTACGGATGTGTCCGATGCGTCGGGGAGCTTATTGTTTGACGTGAAGAACCGCAGATGGTCTCAGGAAATGTGTGATATTTGCGGCATCACCACTGACCAGCTGGCAAAATGCTGCGAGAGTTATGAGGCGGTGGGGACACTTCTGCCCCAGGCGGCTCAGGAACTGGGGCTTGGCACTTCCGTGAAGGTGGCGGCAGGCGCCGGGGATAACGCGGCGGCAGCGGTGGGAACCGGCACGGTAGGCGACAATATGTGCAATATTTCCCTGGGCACCAGCGGCACTGTTTTCATCTCCTCGAAAAATTTCGGGGTGGATAAGTATAATGCCCTGCACTCCTTTGCCCATGCGGACGGCAGTTACCATCTGATGGGCTGCATGCTCAGCGCGGCCAGCTGCAACAAGTGGTGGATGGATGATATTATCGGTACAAAGGACTATGCGGCAGAGCAGAAAGCGATTGAGAAACTTGGCGAGAACCATGTTTACTTCCTTCCCTATCTGATGGGAGAGCGCTCTCCCCACAACAATCCCAATGCCAGAGCGGTTTTCCTGGGGATGAGTATGGATACCACAAGGGCGGATATGACTCAGGCCGTGCTGGAGGGCGTGGCTTTTGCGCTGCGGGATTCCCTTGAGGTGGCCAGGTCCCTGGGAATAGAGCTGACACGCACTAAAATCTGCGGCGGCGGAGCCAGAAGCCCTCTGTGGAAAAAGATTATCGCCAATGTGCTGAACCTCAGGGTGGACGTGCTGGAGAGCGAGGAAGGGCCTTCCATGGGCGGTGCCATGCTGGCGGCGGTAGCCTGCGGCGAGTACGCAGACGTGGAGGAGATTGCGGCGAAGGTCGTGAAGGTAGTGGAGACCGTGGAGCCGGATGCGGAGCTGGTTGCGAAATATGAGGAGCGGTATCGGGAGTTCCGGGAGATTTATCCGGCGTGCAGGCCATTATTCGGATAAGGGCGCCAAAATACTGCGGTTAAAACCAGTTGAATTGAAAATGTCAGTCGATTGAAGTCAGTTGAATTGGAAATGTCAGTCGGTTGAATCGAGATGCCGGTCGGTTGAAGTCAGTTGAATTGAAAATGTCAGTCGGTTGAATAGAAGAAAGGCGGCTTCCGACAGGAAGGAAAGAAGGTGAGAAAAGAGTGGCAAAGGTATTTAACGTGAATGCTGTATGTATACCGGATCTGCACTATATGGTCAATCTGGACAGCAGGTTAAAGGAAATAAAGGAGCTGATAGACAAAGGATTGTATTTTACGATAAACAGAGCACGACAATATGGTAAAACGACTGTCATGATGGCTTTGGAGCGGTATCTGCAGGATGCCTACTGTGTGGTTTCACTGGATTTCCAGACCTTTGACGAAGCAAAATTCCGGGACGGGCATGTATTCGCATCGGCCTTTGCCAAATCTTTTCTGCGTAGCCTGAAGCGCGGCGGGACGGCAGTAACTGGGGAATTAGAGACGGCAATCCTGCATCTGGCCCGGAGTGCCGGCAGCGAAAACGGCGGATTTGCCCTGATGGAGCTTTTTGAGGGATTAAGCGAGATCTGTGAGGCTTGTGACAAACCGGTGGTATTGATGGTGGATGAGGTGGACAGCGCGGCAGACAATCAGGTATTTTTGGATTTTCTTGCCCAGCTGCGCGCGTACTATATCAGACGGGCAACGCAGGCAACCTTCCGCAGCGTTATTCTGGCAGGTGTATATGATATCAAAAATCTGAAGCGGAAACTCAGGCCGGAAGATGACCGGAAGGTGAACAGTCCATGGAACATTGCGGCGGATTTTAAGGTCGAAATGAGCTTTTCAAAAGGCGACATCCTGGGGATGCTTCAGGAGTATGAGAATGATTATCATACAGGCATGAACAGCGATAAAATGGCGGAATTGCTGTACGATTATACATCGGGTTATCCGTTTCTGGTGTCCAGGCTGTGTAAACTGATGGATGAGGAAGTCGGTACCGGAAATAACACAAAGAGCGCGGCATGGACAACAGAGGGTTTTCATGAAGCAGTGAGGATGATATTGGCAGAGAAGAATACGCTGTTTGAATCCCTGATCGGAAAGCTGACGAATTATCCGGAACTGAACTGGATGCTGCAGGCATTGCTTTTTGCCGGGAAAAGTATCGCTTATAACCCGGATGACCCGGGGATAGACACGGCAACCATGTTTGGTTTTATCAAAAACAAACGGGGAGAGGCTGTTATTGCGAACCGTATTTTTGAAATGCGGCTCTATAACTTTTATCTTTCAACGACTGAAATGCAGAAGCAGGATATTTACAGGGCGTCGCTGCAGGATAAAAGTCAGTTTATTGTGAATGGCCATTTGAATATGAAGCTTATCCTGGAGAAATTTGCGGTGCATTTTCATGAGTTGTATGGTGACCGGAAAGAAGCCTTTGTGGAGGAAGAGGGAAGGAAGTTTTTCCTATTGTATCTGAGGCCAATCATCAACGGGACAGGTAATTACTATATTGAAGCCAGGACCAGGGGGCTTCTGAGGACGGATGTGATCATTGACTATAATGGGGAGCAATATATTATAGAAATGAAAATCTGGCATGGCGATGAGTACAATAAACGGGGCGAAAATCAACTTGTGGGCTATCTTGACGCTTATGGGAAAAAGAAGGGGTACATGATCAGCTTCAACTTCAATCAGAAGAAAGAAATCGGGGTTCATGAAATTACAATCGGAGAAAAGACCCTGATTGAGGCGATTGTGTAGAACAGGATTATATTTCAGGTGTAAAATGGTTGGAAGGTTAGCTGGAGTATAACAAATTTTTAAATTCAACCGGTGCGCAGTATATACTCGTGAACGCATTTAATTGCCGCTTTCAGCTCCGGAATGCCGCGATGCGTTCACTCGTTATACTCTGCGGACGGCAATTATTTGCGTTTATGGGTATAAATTATGGAAACTGGCCTGAAAAGTGTAAGAAGAATGCGTGCTGTAAAAAAACATTAATGTGACAAAAAAGGATGGACTCATATGAAATTTGTAACATTCAATATACGGTATGACTGCGGTTATGACGGCGAGAACAATTTTGAGTTCAGGAAGCCGCTTATCCTGCAGAAAATCGCGCAGGAGAAACCGGATATCCTGTGTTTTCAGGAAGTGCTGCCCCATGTGGCGGTGTGGCTGAAGGAGAATCTGGATGACTACTATATTGTAGGCTGCGGCCGCAGTGTGTCCCTCCGGGACGAGCAGTCGGCCATCGCTTACCGGAAGGAACGGATGAACCTGATGAAGATGGACACCTACTGGCTTTCGGAGACGCCCACGGCGCCCGGTTCCCGTTATCCGGGGCAGAGCGATTGTCCCAGAATATGCACGGAGGCGGTGTTTGAGGACATGCGGACAAGGCAGGTATTCCGGGTGGCCAACGCCCATCTGGACAATGCGGGGCAGCTGGCCAGAAAGCTGGCTCTGGAGCAGATCCTGAAAAAGGTGGCGGCGGACACCTTTTTCGGGGATGTTCCCATTATTGTGACCGGCGACTTTAATATGGAGCCGGACTGGGAAGAGATGCAGGTCTTGAAGGAATATCCCGAATTCGTCAACCAGACGGAACAGATCGGGGTGACATATCACGGCTACTGGAAAGGCGATGAGCAGTCAAGTATCGACTTCATCATTACCCGGGGAGCGGTAAGGTGTGAGCAGCTGGATAAATGGACGGATCAGAGAGAAGGGCTATACCTGTCGGACCATTATCCGGTCTGCGCGGAGCTTGTGCTGGAAAATCAGTCTTTGGGAGAGCGCTGAATGCATAACGTGTGACTTTAAGCCGAGGGGGATAGGCAACTGATTTTCCTTTTGTTGTTTTATGAAGTTGGTAGGAAGTTAAGGTATGCAATAAGGATGATTCATGAATCAAATACAGGGTTTCATTCCGCAGCTTGCCGTGCAGCAAACTAAGCGGAACTGAGGTGGATCCCCCGTTGCCTGCTGCAGGGAGGTTTATTGAGATCATGCTGACAGAGCTGAAATCGGGGGAAGACCAGGAAGGAGAAACAAGAAATGAGAGTGCTTATGTTCGACATTGACACACTGCGGGCGGACCACATGGGATGTTACGGCTACGGACGCAATACCACGCCTGTGATGGACGAAATCGCGCAGGAAGGTGTTCGATTTGAAGATTATTACTGCCCCAACGCGCCCTGTCTGCCTTCCCGGGCGTCCATGATCAGCGGACAGTACGGGATTCACAACGGTGTCGTAGGACACGGGGGGACGGCGGCGGATATGCGCCTACAGGGCAGGAGCAGAAGCTTTACGGATGAGATTTCGGAAAACGGCCTGTTTATGCAGTTCCGCCGGGCGGGGATGCATACGGTATCTTTTTCCACCTTTGCGGAGCGCCACAGCGCATGGTGGTTTAATTCCGGTTTCAATGAATGCCATAATGTGGGCAGGAGAGGCGGAGAAACGGCAGAGATGGTGACGCCGAAGGTACTGGAGTGGCTGGAAAAGAACGGAAAAGAGGACAACTGGATGATGCATGTGCATTACTGGGATCCCCACACGCCTTACCGGACACCGGCGGATTACAGAAGCGGCCTGGAGGATACGCCCATGCCGGACGACTGGATTACGGAGGAGATTTTCGCGGAGCACCTTCTGCATATAGGGCCTCACGGGGCAAACGAGATTAATATGTGGAATGACGATCATAATGCCCGGTGGCCCAAACATCCCGGCAGCCTTAAAGACCTGGAAGAGGCTAAGCGCTTTCTGAATTCCTATGATGACGGGATCAGGTATACCGATGACAATATCGGCCGGATTATCGGCTGGCTGAAGGAAAACGGACTGTATGACGATGATCTGGCTGTTATCATCACGGCGGACCACGGAGAGGATCTGGGAGAGTTCGGCGTGTATGCGGAGCATGGCATGGCCGATGACCCGGTCTGCAGGATCCCGCTGATCATCCGCTGGCCGGGGATGCGGAAAGGGGCGGTGGTGAAGGGCTTCCATGACAATACGGATCTGGCGCCCACCATGCAGGAGCTGCTAGGCACATCCCTGGCAACCTGGGATAACTTCCGCTACGACGGCGTTTCCTTTGCGAAAGCCCTGAAGGACGGCACGGACTGCTCCAAACCTTACGCGGTGCTGACCCAGTGCGCCCATGTGTGCCAGAGGAGTGTACGGTTTGACGATTATATCTATATCCGCACCATTCATGGCGGCGGGCATCTGCTGCCGGACGAGATGCTGTTCCATGTGAAGGAGGATCCTCATGAGCTGCATAATCTGGCGGAGGAACGCCCGGACTTGTGCGCCAGGGGAGCGAAGATGATTCTGGACTGGACGGACAGCATGATGAAGTCATCCCGGTCAGATGTTGATCCCATGTGGACCGTAATGCGGGAAGGCGGGCCCGAGCATTGCAGGGGCGCATTGAAAGGATATATGGAGCGGATCAAGGGAACGCCCCGGGAATACGGGATTCCTTTGCTGCAGGAGAAGTATGGGGAGTTTATATGATTTATACTCACAAACGCAAATAATTGCCGTCTCCAGAATATAGCGAGTGAACGCATCGCGGCAATCCGGAGCTGAAAGCGGCAATTAAATGCGTTCACGAGTATAATTCGTTACAAAGGGGCTGTTTCCCGACAGCCCCTTTGTGCAGAAACTCCATCAGCAGCATTTCCTCTCGTAGGAATCGTGACTTCATGGCCTTCTGCCGGAAGTTCATTTATACTGCGCACCGGTTAAATTTGCAGTGCAACCCGACTGCAGACCGCCAGCCAGGTACTTTCCCAGGGACACCACTGTAAATCCTGGCGGTCTGCAGTATACCATTCGTATGCCGAAAATCTGGTGCCGCCTGTTGCCCACATTTTCATTCTTATCAACGCGGATAATGGATTTACAGCACCTTGGCCAGGAAATCCCGCGTCCTGGGCTGCTTCGGAGCGGAGAAAATTTCTTCCGGAGTACCTTCCTCCACGATTTTCCCGTCTGCCATAAAAATCACTCTGTCAGCCATTTCTCTGGCGAAGCCCATTTCGTGGGTGACTACTACCATAGTCATGCCTTCTCTGGCCAGTTCCTTCATAACCTCCAGTACTTCCCCCACCATCTCCGGGTCCAGCGCGGAGGTAGGTTCGTCAAAGAGCATGACCTCCGGGTCCATGCAGAGAGCACGGACGATGGCAATCCGCTGTTTCTGGCCGCCGGACAGCTGGCTGGGGTAAGCGCCGGCCCGGTCTCCCAGTCCCACCCGTTCCAGCAGTGTCCTGGCCTGTGCTTCCGCATCGCTCTGGGACTTTTTCAAAAGCTTCATGGGAGCCAGGGTCATATTCTTTAAAATCGTCATGTGAGGGAACAGGTTAAAGTGCTGGAACACCATTCCCATCTTCTGGCGGTGGAGATTGATATTGGCATTTTTGTCGGTGATATCCGTCCCTTCGAACAGAATCTGTCCTCCCGTGGGGACTTCCAGCAGGTTCAGGCATCTTAAGAAAGTGGATTTCCCGGAACCGGAAGGGCCGATGACTACCACCACTTCGCCCTTGCGGACAGAAGCGGTCACACCGTCCAGGGCCTTGATTTCGCCGCCGTTATAGTGCTTCCGTACCTCTTTTGCCTGAATAATAAAATTATCGCTCACTGCTTCTCAGCCTCCTTTCCAGTTTCCCTACCAGGAAAGTAAAGAACATTACCAGCACCAGATAGATCAGCGCGGACATCAGCAGGGGGAACAGATAATCATAGCAGTTGCCTCCGATGATATTGCCTGCGTAGGTGATATCCGTCAGCCCCACATAGCCTGCCACCGCGGTCTCCTTTAACAGGACGATGAATTCGTTTGCCAGAGTGGGCAGTACGGCCTTGAAGGCCTGGGGCAAAATGATGTAGCGCATGGTGGACACATAGCCGAAGCCCAGGCTGCGTCCTGCTTCCATCTGTCCGGCATCGATGGACATGATACCGCCACGGATAATTTCCGCCACATAGGCTCCGGAGTTAATGCCGAAAGACAGGGCGGCTACCATGACCTTGTTCCGGCTGGAGGCGAAGATGACGAAATACATGATCATCAGCTGCACTACCATGGGCGTACCGCGGATGACTGTCAGGTATACCCTTGCAATGGCATTGAAGAAGCCCAGGGCAAATTTACCGGGACCGTGCAGTTCCGTATGGTTTTTGTCCCAGGATACGCGGACCAGAGAGACGACCACGCCCAGAGCCACGCCGATGAGAAGCGCCAGAAGGGTAAGCAGCAGGGTATTTCCCAACCCCTTTATGTACATTTGGTACCTGTCGTCAAAGATAAAGCTTTTGTAGACATCGTACCCGAAATCGTTCAGCCACTCGGGGCCGTTCTGTATCCAGTCCGGCGCAACCAGGGGCCAGCTTTGAGAAGCGGATGGTCTCATGGGGTGATTCTCCTTTTTGTCATAAGTTGTGCTTTCGTGTGCAGATGCAGTATATACCGCGCACCGGTTGAAGTTGCAGTACAACCCGACTGCAGACCGCCAGCCGGGTATTTTCCCGGAGGCATCACTGTAAACCTCGCGGTCTGCAGTATAATTCCGACATGGCGCCTTCCGTTTTTTGAAAAGGGCATTTCGGAAAGGGCAAAATCGAAATGGTTCTGTGCGGCATTTCAATGCCGTGTGGACGCGCAGGGGGAATGCTTCATTCCGTCGGAAAGGGCGGATAAAGATGCTCACAGTGCCCACAGCACAGATAAGGGCTGCCGCATCAGGCAATCCGGCGGCAGCCCCTGTATCCGGGATTCAGGCCGGATAGTTTGGAACAGGAATTATTCCGCAGTGATGTATTTGTCGATGATGCTCTGGACGGTGCCGTCCGCGATCAGCTCCATCAGCGCATTGTTCACCGCTTCGTAGAGCGCGGGATTATCCTTGCTCATGGCAGCGGCATACTCCTCTGTAATGTATTCGGTATCCAGAATCTTCAGTCCTTCTACCTCGGCAACAAAAGCTTTGGCAGGCTCATTGTCGATTACCACACAGTCTACCTTTCCTGTCTTCAAAGCCTGTACGGCCTCCGCGCCCTTGCTGTAGCGGTCTATGGTTCCCAGGCCCGCATCTTCGATATCTTTGGTGGTGTAGATGTCGCCGGTGGTATTGCGCTGAACGCCGACAGTATGGTTGGCACCCTCCGCAAGCAGGTCATCCGCGCTGGTGATGTCGCTGTCCTCTGTCACGATGATGACCTGTACGCCCGTGGTGTAGCTGACGGTGAAATCAACCTCTTCCTGACGGTCGGGGGTGATGGTCATGCCGGCCAGGCCGATGTCTGCCTTGCCGCCCTTGAGGGCCTCCGTGATGGAATCGAATTCCATGTCGTCAATCTGCAGCTCCAGTCCCAGTTTATCGGCGATGGCATCGGCGATTTCCGCATCGATGCCGGCTACCTGTCCGCCTTCCACATACTCATAGGGCGGGAAAGCCGCGTTGGTTGCCATGGTCAGCTTGCCTTCCACTGCAGTAGTGAAGCCTTCTGCCTGTCCGGAAGCGTCGCTGCTGCCATCGGAACCGGAAGTTTCTTCGCTGCCGTCCGCGGCATCGGTGCCGCTCTCCTCGCTGCCGTCGGAAGCGCCGGTGCCGCTCTCCTCGCTGCTGTCGGAAGCGTCGCTGCCGCTTTCTTCACTGCTGCCGGAAGCGTCGCTGCTGCTCTCGGAACTGCTGCCGCTCGCATCGCTGCTGCCTGTTCCGTCACCGGATGCAGGCGTGTCGCCGCAGGCTGCCATGGACACTGCCATAAGGGAAGCCAGCAGCAGGGCTGTCAGTTTTTTCATTTTCATAATAGTTACCTCCTAAAATAAATTCCTGGTATCCGCAGGATGCCATAGTATCCGCAGGTTACATAAGTATCTGCACTATGCGGACCAATGGAGAGATACTAGCACTTCATGCATAATATGTCAATGGATTTCTGGAAAAAATCATGGGAATTTCCTGAAATCTTTATAAAGATGAATATTATTGAAAAATATTCAAAATTTTATGCATAAAACCGACAGGGAGGCACAAATTTATTTTTCCTGTACTCCTGGTTGAAAAAAAGAGAGAATTGTGAGATGATGGAGGCATTTACAGGGAATAGGGAAGTGCCACGAAATAAATTTGCAGGATTCCGCAAAAAATATACGCCCATGTTTCAGGCGTTTTGCGGAACGGGAGGAGAGAAGGATGGTACAGTACAGAGAACTGTGCGGGGAAGAAATTTGCCGGGAACTGTTTGGCGGTTTTATCCGTCATCAGAATGTGACGAAATGCCGGAGACGGGTGGACGGCGAATGGGTGATAAGGGATGATCCGTTTGTTGACGACTGGACGGAGGAAGAATATCAGCTTTTAGTGAAATGTCTGAAAAATACCGCTGCCGCAGGCGGTTTTGTATATGGGGCGTTTTATGACGGCGTTTTGAAGGGGTTTACATCGGTGGAATCCGCGCTGTTTGGAGGGGAACAGAGGTATCTGGATTTATCATGCATCCATGTGTCGGAAGATATGCGGGGAAAGCGAATCGGCAGAGCGCTTTTTCTGGCGGCGAAGGACTGGGCCGCAGGGCATGGCGGGCGTAAGCTTTACATATCCGCTCATTCCGCCGTGGAGACTCAGGCCTTTTACAGGGCAATGGGCTGTGTGGAAGCGGAAGTTTACCATCAGGGGCATGTGGAGGCGGAGCCTTATGACTGCCAGCTGGAGTGTGCGCTGTGAGAGCGGAATTATGGGTATACCGTCCATTCGCAGAGGGAACAGGCCATCCATGAAAATATGTTCTGAAAATGGATGAAGAAAGCCGCCTGAAGCTGTTCTGACATTGCGGGACAGCTTCAGGCGGCAAAAGTATTATCCTGTGACAGAGGGCAGGTTCCCCAGATTGTTGTTGTCAGAGCCGTCAGGAATGGATTTCAGATATTCCGTGTCTCCCCGGTGTGCCACGCCCACGCCTCTGATATTGCCTTCCTTTGCCATCCGGACGCCTTCTTCCTTACTGACGGTAGAGCCGTCGGAAAGCTGGTAGCCGTCAATTTTTCCGCTGTGCTTTACCAGGCCGACGATTTCCCGGGCATCTGATTTCGGCTGAGGGATTTCATCCAGAGTGTTCTGCGCCAGGGCGGCTGTGAGGCTTGTGTCGTTTCTTTTATTACTCATAATTTATGGCTACAGGACGCGCGGAGCGATTCCTGTTATTCCTTTCTGCCCGGTGTGCGGGCACAAATCCTGTCATTTGTTTCTTCAAGTTCTGATTTTCGGGTCTGCGCAATAATGCAATCCGGGTTATTTTCCGGACTGCCGCTGTTTTGGCTTCATGCATAGGATTTCCGGTGCAGGAAGAAAAATACCTGCCAACCTTAACCATCCGGAATATGCATAAAATCAGACTATTCTGAAAAGGGATTTTTGTTTTTTTTGTAAAAAGAGTGGAAAAGCAGCGGCAAAACAGTTATAATTTATATAAGAACCAGACAATCAATTTATATATCAGGAGGGTAATGACATGAACAATTTAACGGAGTTAAATTTGTTGCCGGAAGTAAAAATCGGTATCGTGGCCGTGAGCCGCGATTGCTTTCCGGAGAGTCTGTCCGTGAACAGAAGGAAGGCTCTGATGGAGGCTTACACTGCAAAATACGGCACGGACAGCGTCTATGAGTGTCCCGTATGCATCGTGGAGAGCGAGATTCATATGGTACAGGCTCTGGAGGATTTAAAGGCGAACGGCTGTAACGCGCTGTGTGTATATCTTGGAAACTTCGGACCGGAGATTTCCGAGACTTTGCTGGCAAAGCATTTCGACGGTCCTGCCATGTACATAGCGGCGGCCGAGGAGAGCCAGAACGACCTGGTGGGCGGACGCGGCGATGCTTACTGCGGTATGCTGAACGCAAGCTATAACCTGAAGCTGCGCAATGTGAAGGCTTACATCCCGGAGAATCCCGTGGGTACCGCAGCAGAATGCGCAGACAGGATTCATGAATTTATTCCCATTGCAAGGGCTATCGTAGGTCTGAACAATCTGAAGATTATTTCTTTCGGCCCCAGACCGCTGAATTTCCTTGCCTGCAACGCTCCCATCAAGCAGCTTTACAACCTGGGCGTGGAGATTGAGGAGAACTCCGAGCTTGACCTGTTCGAAGCATTCAGGAAGCATGAGGGAGACGAGAGGATTCCGGCCAGGGTGAAGGAGATGGAAGAGGAGCTTGGCGCCGGCAACAAGAAGCCGGAGATTCTGCCCAGGCTGGCTCAGTACGAACTGACGCTTCTTGACTGGGTGGAGGCTCACAGAGGCTACCGCAAGTATGTGGCCATCGCCGGAAAATGCTGGCCTGCATTCCAGACCCAGTTCGGCTTCGTTCCCTGCTATGTGAACAGCCGTCTCACCGGCATGGGCATTCCCGTATCCTGTGAGGTGGATATCTACGGGTGCCTGAGCGAGTTCATCGGCACCTGCGTCAGCGAGGACATCGTGACGCTGCTGGATATCAATAATACCGTGCCGGACGATATGTACGAGGATGCTATCAACGGAAAATACAGCTATACTCATAACGACACCTTCATGGGCTTCCACTGCGGCAACACCAATACCAAAAAGCTGTCTTCCTGCAGCATGAAGTACCAGATGATCATGGCCCGCACCCTTCCCGAGGAAGTGACCCAGGGTACCCTGGAGGGAGATATCATTCCCGGAGATATTACCTTCTATCGTCTCCAGTCAACGGCCGACAATAAGCTTCGCGCTTACATTGCCCAGGGAGAGGTGCTTCCGGTGGCAACCAAATCCTTCGGCGGCATCGGAGTATTCGCCATTCCCGAGATGGGACGCTTCTACCGCCATGTGCTGATAGAGAAGAACTATCCTCATCACGGCGCTGTGGCATTCGGACATTTCGGAAAGGCTCTGTATGAGGTATTCAAGTATATCGGCGTGCCGGTGGAGGATCTGAATTACAACCAGCCTAAGGGTGTGCTGTATCCTACGGAAAATCCGTTCGCATAATCCGAAGTTTTGCGGATACAATGCCCTGGAAAGGCGTAAAAACTTCCGCCTGTGGTTTCTGATCCAATGGCTCGTCTGCATTGCAATAGCCTGCATGCAGACAAGCCATTGGATTGCATATAAAAAAGCTCCGAACCGCATAGTGCATTCGGGGCTTTCGCATTTTGTCGTTCATCCGTCACAGGCCGATTTCATCCAGAGCAACATACGGGATACTGCTGCGGAAAATTCATTCTGTCCGGATTTTACATCAATAGAAATTTTCGGCAATAGCCCTTTTCAGGACTCCACATCGGAATCTGCCGCAACAGCAGATACTACGCTGGATATCACCGAGATGATTACTGCAAAGATTATGATCAATAATCCGCCGCCTAACAAAATAAACATAATCGAAATCCTCCTGTAAGGTCATAATAAGACAGAACAGTCGGGACAGGAACAGCTTTTAACAGCCGGCTTTTCACCCTGTCTGGAAGCAGCTTTCTGCCCTGAACGAAACTATTATATCATATTTGCCGCCAGATCACAACCGACAAAAACAAATTTTTGGAGAATAATGGTTGTACCCCGGCCTTCTTTTTGGTATTATACTCGTGAACGCATTTGATTGCCGCTTTCAGATCTGGATTGCCGCGATGCGTTCACTCGTTAGGAATTGTCGGAAAATAACTGATACAATTTCTTTAAAGAAAAGCCCGGAAATACAAGGGAAACAGCTTTAAACCCGTATCAGTTATTTGTAGACACTTCCTTATACTCTGCAGACGGCAATTATTTGCGTTTGTGGGTATATCTTATTGGTGTGGTGAAAAAGGAAGGGATTTATGCTGCCACAGGGAGAAATAAACCCGGCAGCAGGGCAGGGAAGACGATGATTACGATTTCTGTGTGCATGATTGTAAAAAATGAAGAGAAGAGACTGAAGCGATGCCTGGACAGCCTGCAGGGCCTGGCAGATGAAATTGTCATAGCGGACACCGGTTCCACGGATGCCACAAAGGAGATTGCAAAGCGGTACACGGATCAGATATACGATTTTACATGGACAGGTGATTTCAGCGAAGCAAGGAATTTTGTGTTTTCCAGAGCCACCAGGGAATATATATATTCTGCGGACGCAGATGAGGTATTATCGGAGGAGAACAGAGAGCGGTTTCGCATACTGAAGGAAACGCTGCTCCCGGAGATTGAGATCGTACAGATGAAATATGCCAATCAGCTGCAGTTTGGCACAGTCTACAATTTTGATGAAGAATACCGTCCGAAGCTGTTCAAAAGACAGCGGAATTTCGTCTGGGAATATCCGATTCACGAGACTGTACGGCTGATGCCGGTAATATATGACAGTGATGTCATAATTACGCACATGCCGGAGGAGAGCCATGCCAAACGGGATTTGGAGAATTTCCGAAGGCATTGCATGGAAGGATATCGTCTTCCGAAACGGCTTCATGGTCTCTATGCCAGAGAATTGCTGCTGGCGGGGGATGAGGAAGATTTTGCCCGGGCGGCGGATATTTTTATCGCATCGTCCCGGGACAATGACCGGGACGGGGAGGAACTGGTCCAGGCCTGCTGCGTGGTGGCGAAGGCGGCCAGGCTGGCGGGGGACGTGGTTTCTTTTTTCAAATATACTTCAAAAGTGATCGCAGAGGAGGCATGCTCGGAGATATGCTGCGAGATGGGGCATTTTTACGAGGCTCTGGAAGACCTGGAGGAGGCGGCTGTCTGGTATTACAATGCAGTCTATGAGACGCAGCCGGTTCTAAATCTCAGGGCGGGAGGACGGGAGAGCCTGGAGGGGCTGATACGCTGCTACGAGAAGCTTTCCTGCCCGGAACAGGCGGATATCTACCGGGAGGAGCTGGAGATCCGCTGCGGCGGAGCCTGCGGGAGCGGAGAAGCCTGCGAAAGTGGAGAAGCCTGCGGGAGCGGAGAAGCCTGCGAAAGTGGAGAAGCCTGCGGGAGCGGTGGAGCCTGTGGAAGTGGGAGAAGCCTGTAACGGCATGGAGGCTTACAACGGCGGGAAACATTGAGGGGAAAGCTTTTCTGCGGCTTGTCCGGCAGTTTCGGCTGGCCGGGCATAACATGCGGAAACAGAAAGAAAGGCGGTAAAATACGGTGAGCTGGGAAGAGAATGTACGAAAAGTAGTGCCTTATGTGGCGGGGGAGCAGCCGCGTAAGCCGGATATCATCAAGCTGAATACAAACGAGTGCCCCTATCCGCCGGCGCCCGGGGTAGGAAAGGCGGCGGCGCAGATGGACCCCGGTGCGCTGCGGCTGTATCCGGATCCTGATACGGCGATTCTGGCGGAGGCACTGGCGGAATATTATCATGTAAAACCGGAACAGGTATTTGTGGGCGTGGGCTCCGATGATGTGCTGTCCATGGCATTTATGACATTTTTCAACAGTGACAGGCCTGTTTTGTTTCCGGATGTTACTTATTCCTTTTATGATGTGTGGGCGGAAGTACACAGAATTCCGTATAAAACATGCCCGTTGGACGAGAACTGGCATATCCGTCCGGAGGACTACAGACAGCCCAACGGAGGTGTCATTTTCCCCAATCCCAATGCGCCCACAGGCCTGATGGAGAGTTTGGAGACGGTGGAGGAGATCATCCGGACAAACCGGGATTCGGTGGTCATAGTGGATGAGGCCTATGTAGACTTCGGCGGCGTGTCCGCCCTGGGGCTTGTGGAAAAATACGATAATCTGCTGGTGGTGCAGACCTTCTCCAAGTCCCGCGCCATGGCGGGGATGCGGATCGGGTTCTGCGTCGGCAATGAAAAGCTGATCCGGTACCTGAACGATGTGAAATTTTCCTTCAATTCCTATACCATGAATCTGCCGGCTCAGCTGCTGGGGGCGGAGGCTGTGCGGGACGAGGCTTATTTTAAGGAAATTACGGGGAGGATTATCGCAACCAGGGAGCGGGTGAAAGGGGAACTGAAAAAACTGGGATTTTCTTTTCCGGATTCCAGAGCGAATTTTATTTTTGCAACGCATCCCGCCATTCCGGCGAAGGAGATTTTCCGGGCACTCCGGGAGGCGGATATCTATGTGCGCCATTGGGATAAACCCAGGATATCGGAGTATCTGCGCATTACCATCGGTACGGATGAGCAGATGGATACGCTGCTGGCGTTTCTGAGGGATTATGTGGCAGGAGTAATGTGAGGGGCAGGAACTCTGTCGACGAAAACCGTGCGGTCGGAACCGCCATCCGGCTTTTTGGCAGGTCAGAGAGTTGATTCGTGCAGTCCGGGACAGCCGGATTTCAGAGTAATTAAGTAGGTAGAAGAGAAAAGAAACGGAGATTATTATGCTGAAGAAATATTTATTTGTATTTTTTGTGTCCATGGTACCCCTGATTGAGCTGAGGGCGGCAGTTCCCATTGCCCTTGGCATGAATCTGCCGGTGGTGCCCAGCTATGTTGTATGCATTCTCGGCAATATGCTTCCAGTGCCCATTATTTTCCTGTTTGCCAGAAAGGTGCTGGAATGGGGGGCAGATAAACCTGTTATCGGTAAATTCTTCACTTTTTGTCTGGAAAAAGGACATAAAGGCGGGGAAAAGCTGAAGCAGAAGGCGGGCAGGGGGCTGTTTGTGGCGCTTTTGCTGTTTGTGGGAATCCCGCTGCCGGGAACCGGGGCATGGACGGGGACGCTGGCGGCCAGCCTGCTGGATATGGATTTTAAATCCAGCGTGTTTGCGGTGCTCTTCGGCGTGGTTCTGGCGGGCATTATCATGGGGCTGGCCAGCGCGGGGGTGTTCGGGGCCCTGGGCGCGATGTTCTGAAGGCAGGGGAAGGAATGCCGCGGTTTGGAGCGGAAAGCGCGGCAGAAATGCGGGAGGTTACGGAGATGATGATTTACCAGGATTTTGCAGGCGTTTATGATGAGCTGATGGATAATACACCGTATGCGCTTTGGGCAGACCGTCTGGAACTGTTGATCCGGAAATACGGAGTGTCAAGGCCGGAGCGGGATGCGGAAGAAGTGTTGGATGCCGAGCGGAACCTGGTAGTTGACCTGGGCTGCGGCACGGGGACGCTGACGGAACTGATGTATCTGAAGGGCTACGACATGATAGGAGTGGATGCCTCCGAATCCATGCTGAATATTGCCATGGAGAAGAAGGAAAAAAGCGGTTCGGAAATCCTGTATCTGCAGCAGGATATGCGGGAACTGGAGCTGTACGGTACTGTTGGAACCATATTCAGTGTCTGCGACTCCCTGAATTATATCCTGGATGAGGACGAATTGCTGGAAGTTTTTTCTCTGGTGAACAATTACCTGTTTCCCGGGGGGATTTTCATATTTGATTTCAATACGGATCATAAATACCGGGATATCATCGGGGAGACTACCATTGCGGAGAACCGTGAGGACTGCAGTTTTATCTGGGAAAATTTTTATGACCCGGAGGAAGAGATCAATGAATATGATCTGACAGTCTTTGTGCGGGCAGAGGGGGATACTTTCCGGAGGTTTACGGAAACCCATTTCCAGAGGGGGTATACTGTGGAGCAGATGCTTGCGCTGGTGGGCCGTGCGGGCATGTCTGTGGTGGAGGTTCTGGATGCGGATACCGGGGAAGCCGTTACGGACAGGAGCCAGCGCGTTTATGTAATTGCGAAGGAAAAGGAGAAGGACAGGAGCTTCTGACGGACATAATGACAGAACGTACATTCGAAAAAGCAGGCTGACAGTATGACAGGCAGCGGAGCATTCCGGATACATGTCAGAAGCGGATACGGGAAAGAGAGGGAAAAATGGCTGACTATATCGTACGCGCCACTGCGGCAGACGCCCAGATCCGGGCGTTTGTCTGTACTACGAGAGGCGTGGTGGAAACAGCAAGACAGGCGCATAATACAAGTCCGGTGGTCACGGCGGCCCTGGGAAGGCTTCTGAGCGCAGGGGCGATGATGGGAAGTATGCTGAAGGGTGAAGAGGATCTGCTGACGCTTCAGATCAGGGGAGACGGTCCCGTGCAGGGGCTGATGGTGACAGCGGATGCAAAAGGAAATGTAAAAGGATATGCAAATGTCCCGGATGTGATATTGCCTGCGAATGCGAAAGGTAAGCTGGATGTGGCAGGGGCAGTGGGATCGGGAAATCTGAGGGTTATTCGGGATATGGGGTTAAAAGAGCCTTATGTGGGGCAGACTCTGTTACAGACAGGCGAGATTGCGGAGGATCTGACCTTTTATTTTGCTACTTCCGAGCAGGTGCCTTCTTCCGTGGGACTGGGCGTTCTCATGGAGAGGGACAATACGGTGAGACAGGCAGGAGGATTTATCATCCAGCTGATGCCCTTTGCGGAGGATGCCGTTATTGACAGGTTGGAACAGAATCTGAGCAGGGTCACGTCCGTGACAGCCATGCTGGACGCCGGAAATACGCCGGAGCAAATGCTGGAATTGCTCTTAGAAGGAATGGATTGTGAGATTCTGGAGACCAGACCTGCGGCTTTTTTATGTAATTGTGACAGACCGAGAATCGAGAAGGTTCTGATCAGCCTTGGGAAAAAGGAGATCAGGGACATGATAGAGGACGGACAGGAGATAGAGGTAAACTGTCAGTTCTGCGGAAAGCATTATAAGTTCAGTGTGGACGAGCTGAAGGAAATATATCGGAAGAGCAGGTAAACTTCCGGGTGATGCGGTGAGACCAATAATCGTACCCGAGCCAACCTCCGGGAGTTCACAATAACTTCCGGAAACAGCGGAAAAAGGAAAGAGGGACAATATGAAGCAGGGATTTATTAAAGTCGCGGCTGTAACACCGAAAATCAAGGTGGCAGACCCGATCCATAATGCGGAAATGATTTGTGCGAGGATGGAGGAAGCCTGTGAAAAGGGCGCGAAGATCATCGTATTTCCGGAACTGTGCATTACCGGTTATACCTGCGGAGATTTATTTCTGCAGCCGCTGCTGTTGGAGGAAGCATCCCGCCAGCTGCTGAAGATTGCGGAGCGCACCAGGGATAAAGATGCGCTGGTTATGGTAGGGCTGCCGATGGAACGGGACGGCAGGCTGTACAATGTGGCGGCGGTGCTCTGCCGGGGCGAGATTCTGGGGATGGTTCCCAAAGCCAATATTCCTTCTTATGCGGAATTCTATGAAGGACGGCATTTTGCCGAGGGCAATACGGAACCGGTTTTTTTCGTATTTCATGGAAAGACAATCCCCTTTGGCACCAATCTTCTGTTTTCCTGTGAGGACGTACATGGATTGACGGTAGGATGTGAAGTCTGTGAAGACCTGTGGGTAGCGGACTCTCCGGGAACGAACCACGCCTTGAAGGGTGCGACTATCCTGGCGAACCTGTCTGCATCCAACGAGACGGTGGGAAAGGATGAGTACAGGGAGCTGCTGGTGAAATCCGCCAGCGCCCGGCTGATCTGCGGCTACATCTACACATCGGCCGGAGAGGGGGAATCTACTCAGGATCTGGTGTTCGGCGGGCATAACCTGATCGCTGAAAACGGCATTCTGCTGGCCCAGGTAAAGAAATTCAGCTGTGAGACGATTTACAGCGATATCGATGTGGAGAGGATCCTTTCCGACAGAAGGCGCATGGGCACTTTCGGAAAGGAACCGCAGGCGGAGTATGTCAAAGTTTCTTTTCGCCTGAAAACGGAAGAGACGGTTCTGGACAGGAAATTTGCTCCGCAGCCTTTTGTGCCGGGGGATGAGATCCAGCGCAGCCGCCGCTGTGAGGAGATTTTGTCCATCCAGTCCTATGGGCTGAAAAAGAGATATGAGCACACAGGACTTTCCAAAGCCGTGGTCGGTGTGTCCGGGGGGCTGGATTCCACGCTTGCGCTGTTGGCGACAGTCCGGACCTTTGATCTGCTGGGACTTGACAGAGAGGGAATAGTGGCTGTGACCATGCCCTGTTTCGGAACCACGGACAGGACTTATGACAATGCCTGCAGACTGTCGCGTATTCTGGGGGTTACGTTGGAGGAAGTGGATATCCGGAATGCGGTGGAGGTTCATTTCCGCGATATCGGGCAGGATATTTCCGACCATGATGTAACCTATGAAAACGGGCAGGCAAGAGAGCGCACCCAGGTGCTGATGGATCTGGCAAATCGCTTTAACGCGCTTGTGATCGGGACGGGAGATATGTCGGAACTTGCGTTAGGCTGGGCTACCTATAATGGAGATCACATGTCCATGTACGGTGTCAACGCCGGAGTGCCGAAGACGCTGGTGCGGCATCTGGTAAAATATTATGCGGATACCTGTGAGGACAGGGAGCTTGCGGAAGTGCTTGGGGATGTGCTGGATACGCCCGTGAGCCCGGAGCTGCTTCCGCCGGTGGACGGTGTGATCTCCCAGAAGACGGAGGATCTGGTGGGGCCTTACGAGCTGCATGACTTTTTCCTGTATTATATGCTGCGCTGCGGTTATCCGCCCGCAAAGGTGTACAGGGCGGCGAAGCTGGCTTTTGCGGGATTGTATGATGACGGGACGATTTTAAGATGGCTGAAGAATTTTTATAAGAGATTTTTTGCGCAGCAGTTCAAGCGCTCCTGCCTGCCGGACGGCCCCAAGGTGGGAACAGTGGCGCTGTCGCCGAGAGGTGATTTGCGGATGCCTTCCGATGCAAGCGTGGCGTTGTGGCTGAAGGAAGTGGAGGGGCTGGATTCAGAAAGGTAGGATGCCCAAAATTTCTCTTGACAGTTATTTTGCTTTCGCATATAATGTTTTTAATTTCATATTCGAGGGAATAGTGCGGAAGTAGAAAACTCAAGTTATTTCGTAATATTTCCGAGCGATCGATAGAAGCAATGATAAGAAGAAGTAGCACATGGTGGAGCATACAGAAAGCAGCCGGATGATGAGAGGCGCATGGGAAGCCTTCGTGTGAATACATCTTTGAGCTTCGCACCGAATTTTGTTAACGGTTCCGCACCGAATTCCGTTAACGGCTAGTAGGCTGCGACGGTTCCTGCACCCGTTACCGTGCTAGGGTATCACCCATATAGCTATACCTGTGAGCGTATTGATTCCTGACAATAGAAGCGCAGCTTCTGTTGTATGCCGACGTTTTGTTTTGCATTGCGGAAGCGCTTACCTGTTATACGTTTATGTCGGCAAATGTTTGTGGCCGTAAGTATGCATTATGGACGTACCCGAAGAGGCAGGCTGTGTGAACAGCCTGTAAACATTAGGTGGTACCGCGAAAGTCTGTGACTCTCGTCCTTTTGAAGGGCGGGAGTTTTTTGCATGTGGAAAACCTGATCATTTTCATTGCACAAGACTGCCGGTGTGAAAGAAAAACGATGGAGAAGAACAAAGCGGAAAGGAAAGAAAGATGGAGACAATGAGAGAGGAATTAACAAAGGAAGCCCGGGAGATGGCAAGAGCAGCAAAAGGTGTGGAAATGCCAGGAGATGCAGAGATAAAAACAGGTTTAAAGATGCCGGCAGCTGCAAACAAGCCGGCCGGTGTGGAAGTGCCGGCAGGTGCAGAGATACGGACAGGTTTAGAAATGCCGGGGGATGCCGGACTTGCAAAGCAGGTGCGTCATCAGATGCGTGTCATCAAACAGGGCGCGTCGGAGCTGATCGGGGAGGAAGAACTGGAGGCAAAGATTACCCGAAGTATTTTGACAGGCACACCTTTGACGGTAAAATTCGGCATGGATCCCAGTGCGCCGGATATTCACCTGGGTCATGCGGCGGCTTTGCGGAAGCTGAAGCAGATGCAGGACCTGGGGCACAATATCGTGGTGGTGATAGGAGATTTTACTGCGAAGATAGGTGATCCTACCGGTAAAAGCAAGGGCAGAAAAGCCATGACGGAGAGCGAAGTCTTTGTGAACGCCCAGACCTATCAGGAGCAGATCTTCCGCATCCTGGACAGGGAGAAAACGCAGGTTCGCTTTAACGGGGAGTGGCTGGAACTGCTGAACCTGAATGAAGTGCTGCGGATGGCTTCCGCTGTCACTGTGGCCAGGATGCTGGAGCGGGATGATTTTCAGAACCGGTTCCGGGGAGGCGTTCCTATCGGTTTGCATGAATTTTTCTACCCTTTGATGCAGGCTTATGATTCCGTGGAATTGAAGGCGGATCTGGAGTTAGGGGGAACTGATCAGACGTTTAATATTCTGATGGGAAGGCAGATGCAGAAGGACAGGGGGCAGGAGCCTCAGGCGGCATTATTTATGCCTCTTTTGGAGGGGATTGACGGTGTGGAGAAGATGAGCAAGAGCCTTGGAAACTACATCGGCATATGCGAGGACGCCCGGACTATGTTCACTAAGGTCATGAGGGTGCCGGATTCCCTGATCGTGAAATACTTTGAGCTGGCTACGGATATTCAGCCGGAGGAGCTGGATAAAGTAAAAGAGTCGCTGGCGGACGGATGCAATCCGAGGGACTGTAAGCTGGAACTGGCCGGGATGATTACGGCGCTCTACCATACTGAGGAGGAGACATCGGAGGCGAAGCGGTTTTTCCGGGAAGCTTTTACCAATAAGGCAGTGCCCGAACAGGCCCAGACTCTCGAGGCAGTTCTGGTGAGCGGCACTCTGATGGACTGTATCAGGCCGCTGGCAAATGCCGGAATCATTGAAAGCGGCGCACAGTTCAGGCGGCTGATCGCGCAGGGCGGCGTGCAGAAAAACGGGATCCGGGTGGAAAGGGTTGAGGAAAAGATACAGAACGATGATGTGCTGAAGGTCGGGAAACGAAGATTTGTGCGGATCAAGATGTGCTGATTGGCAAAAAAACGGTCATGCATACGTCCGGAATCCGGGCAGATGCCGGATTTCCAGGATATCGCCTTTCCGCGGAAGTGTCGCGGCAGCGGGGGGCGTTCCTTTTCCCGCCGGGGCATGTGGTATTTGTTATGGGAAGGACAGGGCAGCCGGGGCGGACCACGGCTGCCCGGAGTTCAGGCGGGGCTGCTTTAGCGAATCTCACTGTAGAAATAGTAGGTACCGGCAGACCCCTGACGTATTTTCCCGTCAATTACGATCTCGGCTTCCACCGGGGTGGTAATCTCATAGCGCCACATGCCGTCCTGCTGTTTCCACTGGGAGCGGATCAGTCCGTGTCTTGTGTGCAGGGAAGCCTTCAGCCATCCCAGGCGCTTGTCAGGAATTGGGGCGATCCGCGCTTTTTCGTAGCCTGGGGCAGCGGGAGTGATGCCGGCGGCGACACCGTACACCCAGTCAGCCACGGCGCCGTAAGCATAATGGTTGTAGGAGTTCATGTCCGCGCTCCAGAACCCGCCGTTCTCCATAATGCCGTCCCAGTGTTCCCAGATCGTGGTTGCGCCCTTGGTCACGGGATAGAGCCATGAGGGATACTGTTCCCGGAGCAACAGGGAGTAAGCCAGATCCGTATATCCGTAATCACTGAGTACATGGAGCAGATAAGGCGTGCCCACGAAGCCGGTCTGAAGCTTCATGCCGCATTCCTTTACCATGCGGGCCAGCCGGTCTGCGGCGGCCTGGCAGTCGGGAGCCAGGCGGAAATGGGCGGCCAGGACGCATTCCGTCTGTGTCTTATACTCCGGGTATGTCTTTCGGAAGGCTGCAACGATGTCACTGTAAAGTGTCTCATAAGCGGATACGTCTCTGTCCAGCGCTTTTCCGGCTTTGATCACCAGAGCCGTAGAGCGGGCATAAAAGGCGGAGGCGATAAAGGTCTCGTCGCTGGAGCCCTTGTAGCTTCCGGAAGGGGCATCCAGGCCCAGCCAGTCGCCGTAATGGGTGCCGCCGGTCCACAGATTGGGAGTGGTGGTGGCAGCGGTAATGTAGTCCACCCATTTGTGCATACATTCAAACTGATTTTCCAGGATAGCGGGATTGCCGTATGCCCGGTATACTTCCCAGGGGCAGATTGCGGCTGCGTCTCCCCAGGCAGCGCTGGCGGCAGGAGCCTGCAGCAGGTCGGGGATCACATGTCCCACATAGCCGTCTTCGTGCTGGTCCGCAGCCATGTCAGCCAGCCATTTGGTGAAAAATTTCTCCGCGTCATAGTTCAGGCAGGCAGTGCGGGCAAATACCTGCGCGTCCCCGGTCCACCCCAGCCTTTCGTCACGCTGAGGGCAGTCTGTGGGCACGTCCACGAAATTCCCTTTCTGTCCCCAGATAATATTGTCAAAGAGACGGTTCAGGTGCTGGTTGGAACAGATCAGGCGGCCGGTGCGTTTCATATCGGAATGGACGGCAATGGCAGTGAAGCATTCCGGCGCCGCCTTGTCCAGGCCGCCCGGAAATTGGTTGACCCGGATGTAGCGGAAGCCCCAGAAAGTCAGTCTCGGTTTATAAACCTGGTGCCCGCCTCGGCAGATATAGTGGTACTGCGCCTTTGCGCTTCTGTAATTTTCCGTATAGAAATTGCCTTCTTTATCCAGTACTTCGGCAAAGGAGAGATCCAGGATCTCACCGGGTTTCCCCTCCAGGACAGATTCCACATAGCCTGTCACTTCCTGGCCGAAATCGATGACAAGCTCAGCCTTAGGGGTGGTAAAGACCCGGGCGCCCGATATGCGTTCCTGTTCCCTGATCTCCTCGCCCTGCTGGGGGATCAGGGTATCCCAGGGACCTTCAAAACACATCACTTCTCCGTCCATGGCAGGCACAAAGGAGGCATCATAGATTTCCCCGTCGTAGATTTCGGAGAAACGGACTCTGCTTTCGGATACCTTCCAGTCTGTGCCGGTGGCGAAGCTTTCGCTGTGCCCGTCGGAGTAAGTAATAACTAACTGCGCCAGCAGGCCGGCAGGTTTGTCGTTCAGCCCCTGCTGATAAGGGGAACTCTGAAAGCCGGGCATGGGGCTTCTGTACCACCCCTTGCCGACGGTGACAGTCAGGGTATTTTTTTCCTCCAACAGCCCTGATACGTCATATTCCTGGTATTGGAGTCGCTTGTAATAGGCGGTCCATCCCGGCGCAAGGATAAAATCGCCCACCCTTTTGCCGTTCAGCTCAGCCTCGTATACACCCAGCGCGGTGATAAAAAGTTTCGCTTCCGTTACGTTTTCCCGTTCGGAGAGAGTAAAACTCTTCCCGTAGACAGGCGCCGCATCACCAGTGTCTGTGGCGGGTCTGATCCATTTTGCGATCCATTTCATAGAATGTCATCCTCCTGTGTTTCGTCAGAATCGGTTTTCAGGAATTGCCGGGTAAATCCTGATGGTTTTGAGTATAACAGAATATATAATGATAAAAAAGGCGTGTTTTTGACAGAAATAAGGGCTGATCTTAACCGGATAATATATGCGGGAGGAGTTTCCATGCTGATTTTTTGTACCTGATAGCAGAATGGTTTTTTGTACATTTGAGATTACGGATATAAGAAACGGAAATGCATTAAAGCGTGGACAGAGACAGGCGTCTGACAGAAGAACAGCTGAAGGCGACATTTTCCGGCGTTTGCGGAGGAAGCAAATTCAGAGGGAGGAAGCAGTTTTCCGGTATTCCCTGGGCGTCAGTCCGGTCATTCTCTTGAAGATCCGGTTAAAAAATTTCATATCCTCATATCCGGACATCTGGGCAATGGTTTGTATGGGCAATGTATCGCCGGCCAAAAGGGCGCAGCATTTTTCAATCCGGATCTTCTGAAGGTACTCCTGGGCGGACAGTCCTGTCTCCTGCTTGAAACGTCTGCTCACATACGGGAGGCTGTAATGATATTCCCGACAGAAGCTGCCCAGGACAGCTTTTTCCCTGTAATGCGATTCCAGATAACGCACGGCTTCGAAGATGATATTGCTTCTGGCATTCTGACGGAACTGCTCCATGGACCTTTCCAGCGCGGACCGGTCCTGTACCACCTGGCGCATGGTAAGGATCAGGATCTCCATCAGGCGACCCCGTATAATCTCCAGATATCCGGTATCCCTTTTTTCATATTCCTGCTGCATTCCCAGCAGAAGCCTGTGGATTCTGCCATCCGTATCGTGGAAAATCCGGTTTGCGGGGGTTTTGCCGAAGTACTGCCTGTGATAACGGATCAGGCATACCCGCAGCAGCTCGTCGAAGGAATGGCGGCCTGTCAGGGTGTGGTCAATGATTTCTGCCAGAAACAGACAGTTGATCAGGGTGAAATCTCTGCAATCGTGGTAACTGTGGCAGCTGCCGTGATCAATGATGAAATAATCACCTTCCCTGACGGTGCAGGTGACGCCGTTTAGTGTCTGTGACGCATGGCCGCCTGTTACATAGGCCAGTTCAAAGCAGTTGTGATCATGGACCTGAATGTCATCCTGGACAAAAGGTTTGATCGTCAGTTTGTCATTCGGGTCGTCTGCAATCTGGCAGAGGGGGATTGTGTGGTGTTTCTGCATGGGAAAATTCCTTTCGCTCCGTTTTGTCAGGAGGTGTTCTTTTTGCTGTATGCGTGAGCGCATGCATTTGCCGTTTTTCTGTGCCCTGTTCCGGAGCGCTCACTGGTTATACATTTTATACTGCGCACCGGTTGAATATGCAGTACAACCCGACTGCAGACCGCCAGCCAGGTATTTTCCCGGAGATATCACAGTAAACCCCCATGCAACGGGCTGCTCCACCGTGCATGAAAGTCTGGGGGTTTACTGTGAATGCACACAAACCGCAAGAGCATGCGGTTTGGCGCACAGCGGTCTTGCAAAACGAGCAAGGGAGTTCATTTTGACTGCGCGTTTTCCGCAGGCAAGATTCAAGACTTTCACAGTAAATCCTGGCGGTCTGCAGTATATCTGGCAAAAGTTATTGATTGCGGGTATAAACGGAAAAGATACAAATGCCGGCGGACTTGCGTATAGTATAGTTCAATTGTTTTGGAAAGTCTATCTTTTTTTGCAGGATCGCTTTATGGTCAGTTTATGGTCCGACGACAAGCGGTTATAAAAACTACATTTCAAAGGATGAATGGGATAAAAAGCGATATAGATAAGTGTTTGCTATTGCTATTTTCGTCAGGACATGGTATTCTATACATGATAAACTGAACCGTAGGGAGGCTGCTGCATTATGCGAGAAGCGTATCATATTATCAGCGATGGTTCCTGTGATCTGCCCCAGGAGCTGGTGAAGGAAAAAAATATCACGGTGGTGCCGTTTTATGTTTCGTTTGATGACGAGAATTATCTCAAGGAAAACGTGGAGATCGGGATTCGGGATTTTTATCAGCAGATGGTTGACCGCAGGGGGGTTTACCCGAAATCTTCCATGCCGTCCACCCAGGATTACGTGGAAGTATTTCTGCCTTATGCAAAGGACGGGATCCCTGTCATCTGTATCTGTATTACTACCAAATTCAGCGGCTCCATGCAGTCAGCCGTGAATGCCAGAACCATCGTACAGGAAAGCTGTCCGGAGGCCAGGATCACGGTAATCGACGCCAGGATCAACACTGTCCTCCAGGGGCTGTATGTGCTGGAGGCGGCAAAGCTTCGGGACAGTGGGATGGATTATGATTCTGTAGTAAAACGTCTGGAGGAAATGCGCAGCAGTGGAAGGATTTTTTTCACCGTGGGGGATATGGAATATCTCAAGCACGGGGGAAGGATCGGAAAGGTGTCCGCCGTGGCGGGCAGCGTGCTGGGGATCCGTCCGGTTATCACCCTGAAGGATGGAGAAATCTTTCCTTCCGGTATCGGCAGGGGCAGAAAGCGGACCACGGAGAAGACCATAGAGCTCCTTCTGGATTATCTGGAGAAAAGCAGCCTGGGGATTGACGGATACAGCATCGCCATAGGTTATGGATACGATCGGGAAGAAGCCGTGGAATTTCGGGAGCATGCTCTGGAGGCCCTTCACGGAAAGGGGTATGAGATCGGCAGGGAGGAGATTCCGCTGTACCAGATAGGAGCCACCATCAGCGTGCATACAGGGCCTTATCCTCTGGGATTCGGCATTATTGAGAAGGGCATCCTGCCCGAAAAGCAGTAGGTAGAAGTCAGATATTGGCATCAGGGAGCTTCGGTGCAGTGCATCAGAAGCTCCTTTACATTTTCAAAGCAGTAAGTTGCGGGGTAGGGAGTATCCTGCATATCGTCCGGTTTCGCCTCTCCGGTAAACAGGACGCAGGTGTCCACTTCCCCGTTGATCCCGCAGGCGATGTCCGTATAGAGGCGGTCCCCCACCACCAGGGTCTCGCTGCGGGAAAAGCCGGACAGCTCCAGGCACAGGTCCACAACGCTGCGGTTTGGCTTGCCCAGATAGGCCGGTTTCCTCCCGGTGGATTCCGTGAGCATATTGCAGATGGCGCCGCAGTCCGGGATAAAGCCGAAATCAATGGGGCAGCAAAGGTCAGGGTTGGTGGCATAAAAGGGGACATCCGTTGTGGAGAGGATTCTGCAAGCCGTGACCAGCTTGTCATAGTTCAGCTCGCTGTCATAGGCCACCACTACGCAGGCCACGCTTTCGTCGGCGGTCTCGGTGATCTCCAGACCGTTTTTACGAAGTTCCGTTATGAAAGAGGCGGTTCCCAGTACATAGATCTTGCTGTCCGCATATTGTTCCTGAAGGAAGCGCAGCGTCATATAGCCGGAAGTGATAAACTGGTCCTGTGTGGTTTCCAGGCGGAATGCCCTGCGGAATTTCTCCACATAGTCCTGTCCGCTGCGGGTGGAATTGTTGGTAATATAGTAGGCTTTTCCGCCTTTCTTCTCGATAAATTGAAGCAATTCTGCGCTGCCGTCATACAGAGTGTCGCCTACGGCAAGGGTTCCGTCTATGTCGAAGAGGAAGAGCTTTTTCTTCTGTAAGGAAAGAAATGGATTGGGATTCATGTTGCCTCCTTCGGTTCCTGTATTATGTCTGCCGTGAGTCTTTCGCCGGGGAATCAGGCCGTCATCCGACTCTGACCAGTATAACACAGGCGGCGTTTCGGTGCAAACAGTAGTTGACGATTTTGTTTTCAGTTTTTTCTGCATTCAGTGGCGCAGGCGGAGCAAGTGTGATATGATAGGTAGCAGCGATGAGGGATGCCGGGAACAGGAAGGCTGCCGCCCACAGGTTATTTCCGGCAGTTCCCGGCCAGAACGCTGCAGATTGGACGCCCGGGCGGGCAGGAGGATTTGAGATGAAATTGATATCATGGAACGTAAACGGGCTGCGTGCCTGTATGCAGAAAGGGTTTATGGATTTTTTCCGGGAGGCCGACGCGGATGTTTTCTGTCTGCAGGAGACGAAGCTGCAGGCCGGGCAGATTGAGCTGGAGCTGCCAGGGTACCGGCAGTACTGGAATTACGCGGAGAAGAAGGGGTACTCCGGCACGGCGCTTTTTTCGAAAAAGGAGCCGCTGAAGGTCACATACGGTATGGGAGTGGAAGAGCATGACCACGAAGGGCGAGTGATCACGGCGGAATTCCAGGATTATTACGTGGTGACAGTCTATGTGCCGAATGCCCAGAGAGAGCTGACCAGGCTGGATTACCGCATGGAGTGGGAGGAGGCTTTCCTGAAATACCTGAAAAAGCTGGAGGAGACGAAGCCGCTGATCTACTGCGGGGATCTGAATGTGGCCCATCAGGAGATAGACCTGAAGAACCCCAGGACCAATCACAATAATGCCGGGTTCACGGATCAGGAGAGAAAGTGCTTCGGGCGTGTCCTGGAGAACGGATTCGTGGACACGTTCCGTCATTTTTACCCGGATCTGAAGGATGCCTATTCCTGGTGGTCCTATATGGGACAGGCCAGAGCCAGAAACGTAGGGTGGCGTATCGACTATTTCGTGGCGTCGGAAGCGCTGAAGGAGAGGCTGGCGGATGCCAGGATACATGCTCAGGTGATGGGATCGGACCATTGCCCGGTGGAGCTGGATCTGAAGGACTGAACCCGGCCGGACGGTTCAGTTCCGAAGGAGATTTTGCGGGACGGGACATTCGGCTCCGGGGGACAGACAGCGGCGGATCAGGAGGATGGTATATATTAAGGAAAAGGCAGGGAGAAACGCTTGTGTGCGGCGTTTTGACCTGCTTTTTTCATAAGATTTCATTATCATTTATTAGGAAAATCTTAGCAGGAAGTTTACGTCGGAGTTACATCTGGCTGATATAATGGGGACATTACAGGGCAGGTCATGCCGCAGGTGAGGAAAACGGTCAGAATCCATATCTTCACATTTCCAGGGATATGCATGCAGAGAACCGGAGGATACGGGAAGGAGGAATGCTTTCATGATGAGATTAAGAAGCAGATTTGCAGTATTTTGCGCCAAACTGGCTTACAGGGTCATTCGGCGGATGGACAGGGGAAGCGGTTCCGCGTTTCCCGGTTATGTGGCAAGGCGGATCGACCCGGAAATCCTGTCCGTGATGGCCGCTAGGGTCCGCGGGAAGATCATAGCCGTGACGGGAACCAACGGCAAGACCACCACAAACAGTATCCTGTATCATGCCCTGAAGGCACAGGGATGCAGGGTCCTGTACAATAAAATGGGGGCCAATCTGCTGGACGGCGTCATCACCGCATTTGTGCTGGCCAGCGGAAGGGGCGGGAGACTGGATGTGGATTATGCATGCATAGAAACGGATGAAATGGCCAGCACGGGTATCTTTCCGGGGCTTAAGCCGGACTGTGTCATTGTCACCAATATCTTCAGGGATCAGCTGGACCGGACCGGAGAAGTGGATATGATCTGCGACAGGATCCGGAGAGCGATCCGGGAAGTGCCGGATGCGGTGCTGGCGGTGAACGGCGACGATATCTGCTCCTGGGCGCTGCGTGCCGGATGCGACAATTCCGTGATCACCTACGGGATCAGTGAGAAGATGGGGGCGGATATTCCCGTAGGAACTGCGGAAATGATTTTCTGTCCGGTCTGCGGGAAACGGCTGGAATATGACTTTTTCCATTATGGGCAGCTTGGCGTATATCACTGTCCGGGCTGCGGCCTGGAACGCCCGCAGCCGGATATCAGCGCGGCGGATGTTGCGTGGAAGAAGGGGAGATGTTCTTTTCTGATGGATGGAATGAGGATCAGCTGCGGAGCGCAGGCGCCCTACAATGTGTATAATACGCTTTCTGCCTATGCGGCCCTGTATGCGGCGGACGCGCCCAGGGAGAAATTCGGTGAGATGATCGGCGGATTTGATTACGGGAATCAGCGGGAGTGCGTTTTTACCATAAATGAAGCCCGGGTGCAGCTTTATCTGGCGAAGAATCCGGTTGGATTCCAACAGAAGATCTTCCTGCTGATGAAGGACCCGGAGCCCAAGGATGTGGTGATCCAGATCAATGATACCAGGCTGGACGGGGAGGATGTCTCCTGGCTCTGGGATGTGGATTACCACTACCTTGCCGGCGCCAATACCGCAACGATTACAGCAGGGGGGGCACGTTGTGATGATATGGAATTATGCTTGAAGTATGACGGCATACCGTGCGATTCCACCAGGGATGTGCGCCGCACCGTGGAGGAGCTTACAATGAAAGGAAGTAAAAATTTATACATAATCACGAACTATTCCGGCTTGTACAGGACGAACCGGATGCTGGGGGAACTGCAGTGCGCGGGGAGAGAAGGTGCGGTGTCATGAAACTTTCCATAGGGCATCTGTACCCGGAACTGTTTAATCTGTACGGTGACAGAGGAAATGTGCGGTGTCTCCTGAAGCGCCTTCAGTGGCGGGGGATAGAAGCCGAAGTGATTCCGCTGGCGGCCGGGGAGAAGGTTGATTTTAACGGTTTGGATATCCTCTGCTGGGGAGGCGGCTCTGACAGGGGGCAGGAGATGGCGGCCGGGTATCTGAAGGAGATCAGGAAGGATTTTAAGGCATATGTGGAAGAGGACGGTGTAGTATTGGCGGTATGTGCCGCTTACCAGCTGCTCGGAAACTATTACAGGACGGAAAAGAAGACCATAGAAGGGCTGGGGATCCTGGATATCTGTACCCAGTGGAAGCCCGGGCGCCTGGTGGGGAATGCCGTGCTGGAGAGCCCGCTTTTTTCCACGCCTGTGGTAGGCTTTGAGAATCATGGCGGGCGGACAGAGATCGGAGATCATACGCCCCTGGGGAGAGTGCTCTTCGGGCATGGGAATACGGGAAACAGCGGTTATGAAGGGCTTGTATACAAAAATCTGTTCGCCACCTATCTGCATGGTCCGCTGCTTCCGAAGAATCCGGAGGTCTGTGACGGACTTCTGGAGAGGGCTTTGAAGCGGAAATACGGGAAAGAAATTGAACTGGAGCCGCTTTCAGATATCCCGGAATACAGGGCGAATCGGAATATTGTGGAACGGTATACGACGCCCGGCAGCAGGCATATCTGAATACGTCTGCAGGGAGCCATGGAGTAAAAAGCAATAAAGGAATCTCCGGAAAAAATATGGGAAACAGTAGAGGGATACATTATGGAAAATAAAAAGAGAAAATGTCCGGCATATGGCAGGGCGTTGGAGAACCGGAAGGGGGAAGGCGGAAACGCGTGGGGCAGATGCAGAGTGGTGCATGGAACGGAAGCGGAAAAGCGCCTGGTGGGGAATGCGGAGCGGAATAAACCGCAGAGATATGCGGAATATCATAAAATAAAAAAAGTCCTGACAGCAGTGGCATTGGGATGCATCTGCGTGGTGTTTTCGGCAACAGGGATTCCGGGGCAGAAAGCAGTGGCCGGTGATATGACAGAGCCGGTAACTGGGGAGACCGGCACCTCGGGTGGGACAGAGCCGGTAAGCAGGCAGACCGGCACCTCGGACGGGACAGAAGCAATCCGGAAAAATGAGCAGGAAACCACCGGCAGAAAGGCAAAAAAGGCTTTTCCGGAACGGAACAGGATTCCGGAGCAGGTTATGAAGAATGAAAGAAAAAATGTGACACAAGAGTCGCAAAAAATGAAGCCAAATGAAACGACAAAGGTGTCGGAAGATGAACGAGACCAGAAAAGCACGGAAATATCAGGTTTATCCGATGAAAATGAAACTTCCGGCAATATCCCGAGAGATAATGCGACACATATGTCAGAAAATAGATTTCCCGGATCTGCCTTTTTTCGTCAGGCAGCAGAAAATATCTGGGAAAAGGACTGTCAAACCATTACGGCGGAGGAATATGCCGAACTCACCGCCCTCCGTATCGATACCCGGAAGAAAACCGTTTCCTTTCAGCTGAACCAGGGCATGGTACAGACAATGCTCTACGGAGAAGAAACGGAGATGGATACGGCGGATCTGGCTGTTTTTACCGGGCTGGAGTGGCTGTCCATTGACGGAAAGCTGCATCCCGGAGATTTACAGGGACTGGACAGGCTTTTTGGGCTGTATACCGGGAATACCGCCGGGGAGATGGCAGAATTGATTCCTCATCCGGAAGCGATCACGGAACTGGGAATTGCAGATGAGGGAATCCGGGCGGGGAATGGGAATGGCACAGGGGAAAAGAATCTGGACGGAATAACGCATTTTCCGAATCTGCGGTATCTTTCCGTAAATTACAGGGCCCTGGAAGATATCTCCGCGCTGCAGAACTTTCCCGGGCTGCAGGGGCTGATGCTTGAGGAATGCGACGCTCTGGACGATTACGGCCCGCTGGCTTCCCTGGTGAATCTGGAGTGGCTGAAGATTGCCTCCGGTTCGCTGGAAGAGATGGACTTTCTCAGTTCCATGAAGCGGCTGGCCAGCCTCAGCATTGAGGGGAGCAGGGTGAAATCTCTGGACGAACTGAAGGAATGTGCCGGGCTTACCCTTTTGAACCTGACAGGCAATTCATTGCTGGAAGACTATTCCGTCATTGGCCAGTTGGGTGAACTTGAGGAGCTGACGCTGGAAATGGGGCATGGAGGGAAGCTGCCTTCCTTTGAACAGCTGACGAAACTGGAGCGGCTTTCCCTGAAGGACGTGGACGACCTGTCACCGCTGAAAGATGCCGCAGGTGTCATTTCTCTTTCCCTTGAGCGCTGTTCAGGGAGTCAGCTGGAGGTGGTTTCCTCCATGACGGAGCTGGATACACTAAAGATACACCGTTTCTCCACGACAGTGGAGTCGCTGAGCCCTCTGACCGGGCTGCCGAAACTGACGTCGCTTTGTCTGCAGGACGTTGCCGTCAAAGGCAATATCGAAGAGCTGTTCGGCATTCAGTCCCTGAAAAGCCTGTATCTGGATGGATGCAGGGCGGGGCTTGACTTTGCGCAGCTTCCGGTAAACGGGAATCTGGAGGTCTTATCCATGAACGGGATCAGAATCCTGGACGATGCCGGTAAGGACGAAGCCTCGGAAACGGAATTATCGGAACACTATGAATTATTTGACTGTTTTCCAAATCTGACAGAACTGTACCTTCAATCCCTGGGGCTGGATAACATTGCTTTTGCGGAAAAGCTTTCCCATCTGCAGCATCTGGATATCAGGGACAACCCTGTCATCAGTCTGAAGGAACTGCAGAGCCTGGAGGAGATCCGGACCGTGTGGTATGGGGGAGGGACGATCGTATTTCCGTGAGAAGAAAGGCGGAAGAAGGAGGATAGGAGGAGAAGCGTCTGTCGGAAAATCTATGTTCCGAAAATTTGACTGTATTTTTGGATAAAACAGATGACATTCAGCCGGCACCTATGGTAACATGGTAGTGAGACACAGTCTGCGGATGCTGTGAACAAGATCCGTTCACAGCCATGTGCTTCCGTCGGGACACCGCCGGAGAAACAACAGACAGATCAGGAAGAAACAGCGAGGAGGACTGTAATGGTATTATCAGACAGAACAATCTATAAAATGCTGGAAAGCGGAACTCTGCAGATCACACCCATGGAAAGGGACCAGGTGCAGCCGGCCAGCGTGGACATAAGGCTGGGCAATACTTTCAGCATCGTGGAGGATTCCCCTACCGGCATCATTACGCTGGATAAGGAAATCCGGTATAAAACCATCTCAAGTGACACCTATGTCCTGCTGCCGAACCAGTTCGTCCTGGCTACCACAATGGAGTATTTTGAGCTGCCTGACGACCTGACAGCCTTTGTGGAGGGCAGAAGCTCTCTGGGAAGAATGGGGCTGTTTATCCAGAACGCCGGTTGGGTGGATCCGGGATTCAAGGGCGAGATAACTCTTGAACTGTATAATGTAAACCGCTGCGCCATTGAACTGAAAGCCGGACGCCGGGTAGGGCAGCTGGTTTTCTCCAGGATGGATGATGTGGCGCTGCATCCTTATAACGGAAAATATCAGGGGCAGAAAGGCGCCACGGGCTCCAGGGCTTTTCTGGATGCGGACGCGGTGAAGCAGCATGTATGAAAGGCGGCAGAGCAAAAACGCCGTGCAATGGGAATGCACAGCGTATGGTATTCTGAATCAGGGAAGAGCCGGCTGCCAGCAGCATGCTTTCGATATGACCGCCGCGCATCTCTCAAGACCATTTCGGTCAGTTTCCGTGAACCGATGAAAGACAGGACTGTCAATATCCAACACAGCTGTCAACTGCCCATCGTGAAACATGGGTATGACGATCTCCGAATTGGAGGCGCCGTCACAGGCGATATGTCCCGGAAACTCGTGTACATTCGGTACAAGCTGGGTGACGCCGGCGGCGGCAGCGGTTCCGCATACCCCTTTTCCGAAATCGATCCGGACACAGGCAGGCCTGCCCTGGAAGGGCCCCAGCACCAGTTGGTTCTCCCGCACCAGGTAGAAGCCCACCCAGTTGATCTCATCCAGGTTCATCTGCAGCACGGCAGAGGCATTGGAAAGATTGGCAATGGTATCTGTCTCGGATTCCGTCACAGCCGTCAGCTGTTCCAGAAGAAAATCGTAATCGGTCTGGTATTTCATGATAAAATATCCTCTCATTCATTTTAGAAACTGCCGGAAAATAACTGATACAGCTTCTTAAGAGAAAAGCCCGTAAATACAGGGAAATCGGGGGGCGGCGCAGCCGGCGCGATCGCGTCTTCTGACTGCCCGGCTACAACCTGCTTTCCCGGGAGGCGGCACAGCCGGATGCATGGGGAGAACGTAAGGCAGCGGTCAGTCTACCGTCACTTTCATCACAGTTTTTTCAGGCAGTATGCCGTCATTTACCACGAAAACTATCTCATACTGCCCCTGCTGTCCTTCCGCGGGCATCCATGAGAAGCGGCGGCTGGCCGGATCGAAGGAAGCGCCTTCCGGCAGATTCTCACAGCTCAGGGTCAATGCCACATTCATGCCTTTTACCCCGTAATTCAGGCGTGCCACCTGTTCATTGTAGATAATGCCGTTGTCCGCTTCCTCCGAGATATCACTGGCAGGATTGCGCACCGACAGGACAACGCAACAGGTCTGTCCAGGGGAAAGCCGTACAGGGGCGACAGGTTGTATAAAGGGGCGGTGTACCGTCAGCGGAAGCGGATAATCGTCCGTATCCACACAAAAGCGATAGCCCGATTCCGTGCAAGGCACCGTAGGGTGCGGATACAGGCTGTCCGGGGGTGTGCCCGGAGCGGGGGCGTGGATCTCCACTTCCTGGACCCAGGAGGACAGTGCCTTTCCTTCTGGAGTTTTGGAGCCTTTAGCAATCCGCCCGGCAGCTTCAGGGTCTTCGGAGTCTTTAGCGATCTGTCCGGCAGCTTCAGGGTCTTCGGAATCTTTAGCAATCCGCCCGGCAGCTTCAGGGTCTTCGGAGTCTTTAGCGATCTGCCCGGCAGCTTCAGGGGCACTGGATCTTAAGGAAGAACAGGAAACTGGCAAAGCGGGACCCGGAGCATGGTTTGCGACATTTGCGTCATTTGTTGCGTGCAGGATTAATGGGCCAGAGATTGACAATCCTGTCACTTTTGTGGTGAAATAAGGCTGCTCAGGAACATTTTCCGCATTGGTATGTCTCCTGTAGTGGTCGGTCACAACGGCAATGGGAGCCAGCCCCTCGCTGCACCAGGCTTCCAGACCGTCCACGGATACCCCGTTCACATCGTCAAATACACACACATGCCTGCCGTCGGGCACTTTGCAGGAAAAGCGGACATTCTTAAGGGTCAGTCCGTCAACATGCTTCGCAAAGAGACCGTAAGCCGGAAGGATTCCCCAGTTGCTGGACTCCGGGTACACTTCGGGAAGCTCCGGCACGTTGTAGGGGTCATCCTGCCAGCAGCCGTGTTCCGCATCCCAGTCCGCCCGGGGCAGCAGTCCCTCGTTTTTCAGGAAGAAGGTATTTACCAGCCAGGGGAGACTCTGCACATGCTCTTTCGCATGGAACTGGGAATATTTCCATTCCGTATTCAGCTGGCGCTGTTCCGCCGCATGTTCCATGGAGAGTCCGCCTCTGTATTCCACGGAAATATTTTCCAGGGTGATATTTTTTATATGGGAATCCGTCAGTCCCATCAAAAGCACAGGATAGCGGGGGTCGGCATTTGTGACAGTGATGTCACGAATCAAAATATCTGACACACATGCCATATTTTCGCAGCCGATTGCATTGGCATACAACGGCAGATCCGGTCCAGCCAGTTCACGGGCATAGTCGGCCCGGTAGGCTCCGGGGATTCGGGTGTCTGTATCATCGGTGAAGGGATGCGGGGTTTTATCCCTGCGCAGGTCGGCGGACCGTTCCGATTCCCTGGGCATGTCACACCAGGTTTTCAGGTAAAAATGCCCGTCCTTCTCCTCATAATTTGCAGGATTGCATTCCGTCGGATGTTCTCCGTCCACGATTTCAAAGAAAGAATGTCCGTCCGCCGTGACTGTCCTGGTCCGATTGTAATGAGGGCCATAACGTTTTGCGGGATAGCGGTGGTAAGCATCATCAGCAGGAAGAATCCAGTTCCGGTTATCCAGCCGCACATTTCCCCCGGTGACGGGATATTCCCGGGAGGCGCTGTTTCCGGTGACGGGAAAGCGCCCTCTGTCTCCGGCCCGGATAAAGACAGGGGAGCTGGACACATTGTCAAAGCTGCAGTGTTCAAAGATCACATCCGTCAGGGAAGAGCAGTCCACCGCCTCCAGACAGAAGCCCCTGGAACGGTCAAAATGCACCCGGCGTATGGTCACCCGGTGATAGCCGCAGGTGGATTCGGTGCCGAATTTGACCCGCCCGGTAGGGCCGCAGCGATCCAGGGCGATGAGCTTGTCCCTGGTATATGCGCCGGCGTAGACGCTGCCCGCATCATAGCCGCTGACGGTACAGTCTTCGATGAGCACATTTTCCAGCGGTTGGAACATACCTGCGCCAAAGGAAGCCTTCAGACACAGCGCGTCATCGGTGAGGGAGTTACAGACGGTGTGCCGTACGGTCACATTCCGGCAGCAGTCAATATCGAAGGCATCCCTTGTGGTATCCACCAGAAGATGCTCTGTGTACAGATTTTCACAGCCTTCGGCAATTATGGCGAAATGTCCGCCGATGGTGACGGAGAAATCCGCCAGGACCACATTTTTGCACCGGATCAGGGCGATTCCCTTGTTGCCGAACCATTCGCCCTGATGCCCACGGGCTTCACGGGAGTCGGGCTCTGCCGGGTCGCCGCCCTGGAGCACATACTCCAGATTCCCGTCTTCGTCAAATCGTCCTCCGGTAAAAAGCCCTTTTCCGTATATCATGACATTTTCCAGATCCGCGCCGTATACCAGGCTGTTGGCGAAGTAGGTATGGCCGTGGTCCTGGATTCCCACATAAGGATTTACTTCAGGCTCCTCATAATTGCCGCCCTCGCCGTCCTGTTTCTGATAGGAATGCCGGATATCCGTTTTGGCTGCCGCCAGGACGGCTCCCTCCGCAAGGCAGAGATTCACATTGCTCGCCAGAAGGATGGTGTAGACAGAGTAAGTGCCTTTGGGGATCAGCACGGTTCCGCCGTCCGGGGCCGCCGCCTGAATGGCGCGGTTGACTGCCAGTGTGTTCCGGACAGGAGGTGCATCCGGGGAAGCTCCGAAATCCGTGATCGGGTAAAAAACAGGTTTCATCAGCTGCCGGGGCCGGATGGAGGCGCCTGTGGCCTCTTTTATATTGTATGCGGACATATGTTTTTCCTTTGGTGTCAGTCTATAAACGTGTTGCCATCCGGGCTTTGGTTCTGTCAGGATGCTGTGTTTACGGCACTTCCGGGCCGCGCCGGCACATATGTTGACTAACGCCTTTCCTTTTCTTTTTATTTGGACTTATACGCAGGACCGCCAAAATTTACGAATATGTCCGCGCGGGCATATGGGGCTGGCGGTCTTTCAATGTTGGTTACTGCAGATTTCATTCTTCCACAGTACTTCCTGTTCCGGACAGGAGAGCGGCCTGCTGCAAACTCCTGCCCTGCAGATGAAAATGGGGATTCAAAGCATAGATTTTCTGGAGTGAGCTTCAGATGATCCGGAATTCATTGTACTGTGTTCGGAAATGAATATGCTTTATGAGTATAGGATAGCACAATTCCTGATATTGTCAAGGCTTTTCGGAATGCGCAACGGGCATGACAGGAGACGCGCAACAGGGAATGATAAGGGGATGCTTCCTGATAAAAATGTTAAAAAGGAATAGATGAAAAAATTACCAGATATGCTATTGACAAATCCTCTCTCCAGCGTTATTATCTAGAAAGTTTGGCACTCAAATAGTTTGAAAGTCAAACAAATAGAACTGTATACCGTTTTATATGGTAATAAAAACCATATATCAGGGTTACATACCAGGAAACGGAAGCGGTGGAGCCGTTTCCCTGTCTGAGTAAGGACAGAAGCATATCCGCAGATTTGGAAAGCGGCAAAAAGGTAAAATCAGGATCAGCAGGAGGAGAAAGATGTTCGAGAAATTAAAGACAGTCATCGAAGAGAAATTAAATGCAGAAGGAGCGGAGATCACAGAGAGCACCAGCTTTAAAGAGGATCTGGATGCGGATTCCCTGGATCTGTTCGAGATGGTTATGGCGCTGGAGGATGAATTTGGCATAGAGATTCCTTCAGAGGATCTGGAGCAGCTGCTTACCGTTGGGGATGTCATGAAATATCTCACAGACAAGGGCGTGGAAATGGACTAAAATGGGGGCGGATATGAAGACGAGGGTAACGGGACTTTTGGGAACAGAGTATCCGGTCATTCAGGGCGGAATGGCATGGGTAGCCGAGTACCATCTGGCGGCTGCGGTTTCCGAAGCCGGAGGGTTCGGGATCATAGGGGCCGGAGGAGCCGGCGCGGATTTCGTCCGGGAGCAGATACGCCGGTGCAGGGAGCTGACGGATAAGCCGTTCGGCCTGAATATCATGCTGATGAATCCGGAGGCGGACGAAATAGCCCGGGCGGCAGTGGAGGAAGGCGTAAAGGCAGTGACCACCGGCGCAGGCAATCCGGGAAAATATATGGCCATGTGGAAGGCTGCCAGCATAAAGGTCATCCCTGTAGTGGCCAGTGTTGCCATGGCCAGAATGATGGAGCGCGCCGGCGCCGATGCGGTAGTGGCGGAAGGCATGGAATCCGGCGGGCATATCGGATCCATCACCACATTTGCCCTTGTCCCTCAGGTGGCGGACGCGGTGGGGATTCCGGTGATTGCGGCCGGAGGGATCGCGGACGGAAGAGGCCTTGCGGCGGCATTTATGCTGGGGGCCGAGGCGGTGCAGATGGGAACCCGCTTTGTGACGGCAAAGGAGGCAGTGGTGCATCCCAACTATAAGGCTAAGATCATCGCATCCAAGGATATTGATTCCGAGGTGACGGGAATGAGCCATGGACATCCGGTGAGGCAGCTGAGAAACGGCATGACCCGGGAATACCTGAAGCTGGAGAAGGCGGGAGCGCCCTTTGAGGAGCTGGAACAGCTGACTTTGGGCGCCCTGCGGAAAGCTGTGGTGGAGGGCGATACCGTGAACGGCACTTTGATGGCGGGTCAGATTGCGGGCCTGGTAAAGAAGGAAGAGAGCTGCAGCGAGATTATTCGGGATGTGGCGGAAGGCGGCATGAAACTGCTGCGGGAAGCGGGTATGGTCTTCTGAGCCTTCTGCCCGGAAGCGGAAGAAATTGTTTCCGATAAGCCATATGATGAAAGGGAAAATAAGGACATGGGAAAGACAGCATTTATTTTTCCGGGCCAGGGAGCGCAGTACTGCGGCATGGGAAAGGATTTTTTTGATGCCTTTGATACGGCGAGAAAGGTCTATGCGACAGCGGGTGAAGCAACCGGACTGAATGTGGGAGAACTGTGCTTTACGGAAAATGACAGACTGGACATTACGGAATATACGCAGATAGCCATGCTGGCCACGGAGGTGGCAATTCTGAAGGTTTTGGAAGAAAAAGGATTTCGGGCAGACTGCACCGCCGGACTGAGTCTGGGGGAATACGGCGCGCTGGCGGCAGCAGGGGTCATGGAACTGTCCCGGCTGTTCTGGCTGATCCGGTGCAGGGGACTCTATATGCAGGAGGCTTATCCGGTGGGCGGCGCCATGAGCGCGGTTTTAGGACTGGATGCAGAGAAGATCCGCAATATATGCGCGGAGACGGAAGGTATCGTTTCCATTGCCAACGACAACTGTCCCGGGCAGATCGTGATCACCGGTGAGTCACAGGCGGTACAGGCGGCTTCCGTAAGACTTCAGGAAGCAGGGGCAAAGCGGTGCATCCCGTTAAAGGTCAGCGGTCCATTTCACTCCAGGCTGCTTGAAGGAGCCGGCGAGAGGCTGGCGGCGGAGCTGGAGAACGTGGAGGTGAAAAGCCCTGCAATCCCCTACATATGTAATGTGGAGGCTTCTTACGTAACAGAGGCTGCTCCGATAAAAGAACTTCTGGCCAGGCAGGTATCCTCCACCGTGAGATGGCGCGAGAGCATGGAACGGATGCTGGCGGACGGAGTGGACACCTTCATTGAGATAGGTCCGGGCAAGACCCTTGCGGGTTTCCTGAAGAAAATGAGCCGTGATGTGAAGGTTATCAACATAGGGACGGTCAAGGAGCTGGAGGGTATTTCATAACAGGCTGTGCGAGCGGGCAGATACGAAAAGCGTCCCCAACGGAAGTCATGGTCAGGACCGGCGGGAAAGGGCAGCAGCAAAATAACGGTTTCATGACAGAGCAGTCATAAGTATGCGAAACAGAGACAGAAGCGGAATAAGAGAGGATAAGTGAGAGTGGAAAAGGAAGCATCGGAAAAATGCACATGTCAGGCCCGGGGAGAGCTTGCGGGCAGGGTGGCTCTGGTGACCGGCGCAGGGCGCGGGATAGGCAGAAGCATTGCCCTGACCCTGGCGGGAATGGGAGCCGCAGTGCTGGTAAACTATAACGGTTCCAGGGAGCGCGCCCTGGAGGTGGTGGCGGAGATCGAGAAAGCGGGCGGACAGGGGGAGGCCGTGGGCTGTGACGTGTCCGATTATGAGGCATGCGGCAGAATGGCGGAAGAAATCATCCGGAAGTACGCCCGTCTGGATATCCTGGTAAACAATGCCGGCATAACGAAAGACAATCTGATCCTGCGCATGACAGAGGCGGAGTACGACAGGGTGCTGGATACGAACCTGAAAGGGGCATTCAATACCATACGCCATCTGTCCAGATATTTTCTGAAGCAGCGCAGCGGTAAGATCATCAATATTTCCTCGGTATCGGGGGTGGTGGGAAATGCTGGACAGGCCAATTATTCCGCCTCCAAGGCCGGGCTCATCGGCCTGACCAAAAGCGTGGCCAGGGAGCTTGCCGGCCGCGGCGTATGTGTCAATGCCGTGGCGCCGGGCTTCATCGATACGGAGATGACTGGCGCGCTGACCGAAAAAGTCAGAGAAAATGCAATTGCCTCCATTCCCATGGGGAGAATGGGAAGCGGCGGGGATGTGGCGGAACTGGTAGCATTTCTGGCGGGAAACAGGTCGGATTATATCACCGGACAGGTTATCTGTGTGGATGGCGGCATGGCCATGTGACAGACACTTCCTTGAGGATGGGGAAAGGATTGGATATTGAATATGAGAAGAAGAGTTGTAGTGACAGGCCTGGGAGCAGTGACGCCCATCGGCATCGGCATGGAAGCGTTCTGGAACGGGATCAAAGCGGAAAAAACAGGCTTTGCTCCCATCACAAACTTCGATACAGCAGATTACAAATGCAAACTGGCTGCGGAGGTTAAGGACTTCAAGCCGGAAGATCATATGGACAAAAAGGCTGCCAGGCGTATGGAAGTCTTCTGTCAGTATGCGGTGGCCGCTGCGGGCGAAGCCATCAGAGACGCGGCTCTGGATATGGAAACGGAGGATCCCTACAGGATAGGCTGCTTTGTGGGAAGCGGAGTGGGAAGTCTGCAGGCGGCGGAGCGGGAGCATGTGAAACTGCTGGAAAAGGGTCCCTCCAGAGTGAGTCCTCTTTTTGTGCCCATGATGATTTCCAATATGGCCGCGGGAAATGTCAGCATTGCCTATGGCCTGAAGGGAAAGAGCCTGAATGTGGTGACTGCCTGTGCCACCGGGACGAATTCCATCGGCGAAGCCTTCCGCTCCATTCAGTACGGCGAGGCGGATGCCTGTGTGGCAGGCGGAACGGAAGGAGCGGTGACACCTTTGGGGATTGCCGGATTTGCGGCATTGACGGCACTTTCCGGAAGCACGGACCCGGAGAGATGTTCCATTCCCTTTGACAAGGACAGAAGCGGATTTGTCATGGGAGAGGGCGCGGGAATCGTAGTACTGGAAGAGCTGGAACATGCCAGAAAGCGGGGGGCACGCATTTACGCGGAAGTGTTGGGATATGGCTGTTCTTCGGACGCTTATCATATCACATCTCCCACGGAAGACGGAGCCGGCGCTGCCCGGGCCATGCTGGGCGCCCTGGAAGACGGCGGCGTGAAACCGGAGGAACTGACTTATATCAATGCCCACGGCACAGGAACCCATCATAATGATCTGTTTGAGACAAGGGCCATAAAGCTGGCCTTTGGTGAGCATGCAGGAAAGCTGCGGATCAACTCCACCAAGTCCATGGTGGGGCATCTGCTGGGGGCAGCGGGTGCAGTGGAATTCATTACCTGCGTGAAGTCTGTACAGGAGGATTTCATACACAGAACGGTGGGTCTGAGAGAGACGGAAGGCGAGATGGATCTGGATTACTGTATGGAGAGCCATGAGGAGGCTGTTCCCTTTGCCCTGAGCAATTCCCTTGGGTTTGGCGGACACAATGCAAGCATTCTGGTGGGGAAATTCAGATGACGGAGTTTTTGGCCGGTTTTCCATGCGGAACGGGTGTCTGCCGGGGACAGAGCAGCCGCTGACGCAGGAGGGATCGGGAAAAACACAGGAACAGGAGTGTACGATATGGCGATATATACTGCGCAGGAAATCATGGATATCATACCGCACAGATATCCGTTTTTATTGATAGATACCATCGAAGAGCTGGAGACAGGCGTGCGGGCATTGGGAAAGAAATGTGTCAGCGTAAACGAACCGTATTTTCAGGGCCATTTCCCGGGAAATCCCGTGATGCCAGGGGCATTGATCATGGAAGCCCTGGCGCAGGTAGGGGCGGTGGCCATCCTCTCCCGGCCGGAATGGAAAGGGCGCACAGCCTACTTTGCCGGGATTGACAAAGCCAGGTTCCGCAAAAAGGTACTTCCCGGCGATGTTCTGATGCTGGAGACCGAGATCGTCAGGGTAAAAGGACCCATAGGAGTGGGCAGGGCCAGAGCTTTCGTGGACGGAAAGGTGGTTGCGGAAGGGGAACTGACCTTTGCCGTGGGGCAGTAGCGCCGGGCAGATCTCAGGAAGAGAAGGGAAACCTGAGACAAAAGTGTGTACAGGAGGCATTCATTCATGAAGAAATCGATAAAAAAGGATGGCAGGGAAAAACGGGCTACTTTTTTTACAAGGTTGTCGGAGAAGCAGAAGAACTCTGAAAATGCCCGGATACAGACGGTAAACGGAAAGCAGGATTCCGGAACCCGGGAGGGAGACGACGGCTGTCTCATCCGCTGCCCCAAATGCGGTAAAATGGTAGACCGGGGCAGGGTGGCCAAGCGGAAATATATCTGTTACGAATGCGAAGGCTACTTCCGTGTGAAGGTGCACAACCGCATCCGTATGGTGGCAGACCCACACACCTTTGAACCGTGGTTCACGGATCTGCCCATGCGCAATCCACTGGCTTATGAAGGCTATGAGGACAAGATCATGGCGGCGAGGGAGAAAACCGGCCTGGACGAAGCCGTCACCGTGGGGCAGTGTAAAGTATTCGGCGAGGATATCGTGCTGGGGATCTGCGATTCCAGGTTTCTGATGGCCAGCATGGGCCATGTGGTTGGGGAAAAGATCACTGCGGCAGTGGAATGCGCCATTCAGAAGCGGCTGCCGGTCTTTATGTTCTGCTGCTCGGGCGGCGCCAGAATGCAGGAGGGACTGATCTCCCTGATGCAGATGGCCAAGACTTCCGCGGCGATCCGGAAGCTGGGAGAGGCAGGGCTGTTATATACTACCATACTCACCGATCCCACCACCGGAGGCGTTACCGCCAGCTTTGCCATGCTGGGGGATGTGATCATGGCGGAGCCGGGGGCGCTGATCGGATTTGCGGGACCCAGAGTGATCCGGCAGACCATCGGCCAGGAATTGCCGGAGGGATTTCAGACGGCGGAATTCCTGGTGGAGCACGGCATCATAGATGGAATCGTGGAACGCAGAAACCTGAAAAAAACACTTTATTTCCTGATCAAGGCTCATCAGTGCCGGGAAGGGGAATATGCGGATTTTGCCCCGGGCAAGAACTTTCATTTTATTCTGAGTGAAATCCTGAAGGAAAAAGAATGGACGCTCAAGCCCACAAGTGTCTGGGAGAAAGTGAAGGCTGCCCGCAGACTGGAACGGGCCAGTGCGATTGATTACATAGATGTAATATTTGATTATTTTGTGGAAGCCCACGGAGACAGATGTTTTCGGGATGATCCGGCCATTGTGGGAGGAATCGGCTTCCTGGACGGCCAGCCCGTGACCGTGATCGCGGACCATAAAGGGAAAGAACTGGCGGAATGCCAGCGCCGGAATTACGGAATGCCCATGCCGGAAGGATACCGTAAGGCGCTGCGGCTTATGAAACAGGCGGAGAAGTTCAACCGGCCCATTGTGAGCTTTATCAATACTTCAGGCGCTTTCTGCGGCATTGAAGCCGAGGAGCGGGGGCAGGGAGAGGCAATTGCGCGCAATCTGTGTGAAATGTCGGCCCTTAAGGTACCTGTACTGTGCATCTTTATCGGAGAGGGCGGCAGCGGAGGCGCTCTGGCCACTGCAGTTGGAAATGAGGTATGGATGCTGGAAAATGCCACTTATTCCATCCTGTCCCCGGAGGGATTTGCTTCCATATTATGGAAAGACTCCTCCAGGGCAAAGGAAGCCAGCGAAGTCATGCGCATTACGGCCCAGGATCTGAAACAGCTTCATGTGATAGAAAAAATCATACCTGAATTCGGAGGCGCCGACCGGGATACTGCCGAAGCAATTGGAGGTTATCTGAAAGAGCAGATCAAGACATTCCTGGAGGGTTACCGTGGCAAATCCGGCGAAGAAATAGCTGCCCGGCGCTATGAACGCTTCCGGAGCTTCTGAATCTGTACTCAGGACCTCCGGAATTTATCCGGCTGTCCTGGACGGGCATAGAGGCCTGGGGTCTTAAAGCAGCTGTGGTGACAGTGGCTTTGTTGCAGTTTACTGCAGCTTTCATCGATGTGCAGGATATAATAAATGCGGAACTGAAAAACAAAACAGCATCTGCCGAAACAGCGGCAGCAGGAATCGGTACTGTGGAGGCGGGTGCGGAACTGGAATAGGAAATCAAGATGTCAATACGGATATTGGGAACGGGAAGCGCCCTCCCGAGCAGGGCGGTTACAAACGAAGAGATTGCGGAACTGGTGGAGACTTCCGACGAATGGATCAGGGAGCGCACCGGGATCGCAGGCAGACATGTATCCACAGGAGAGACCGTGGCGTCCCTTGCGGCCGGTGCGTGCGATATGGCACTCAGGAATGCGCGGAAAAGCGCGGATGAGGTAGAACTTCTTCTGGTGGCTACCTGCTCACCGGAGGATGTGGCGCCCTGTGCGGCATGTCAGGTACAGAAAGAAATCGGAGCCGGAAATGCCGTGGCGTTTGATCTGAATGCGGCCTGCGCCGGCTTTTTGTTTGCCCTGCACACGGCGTGGGCTTATGTGGAAAGCGGAATTTACAGGAATGCACTGGTTGCCGGCAGCGAAGTATTGTCCAAGCTGGTAGACTGGAAAGACAGAGGAACCTGTATTTTGTTTGGCGACGGTGCAGGCGCGGTATTTGTGGAAAAATGTGAGGAGGGCGGTATTCTGGGATTTGTGCAGCACTCCGACGGAAAAAAGGGAGGGGTGCTGACCGGTGTGGGCAGGCCTCTGGATAATCACTGGTTTCATCTGAACCCCGATGGAAATTACTTAAACATGGACGGAAGAGAGATTTTTTCATTTGCGGTGCGCCAGATCCCGAAAACCATTGAAGAGGCGCTTGAGAAAGCGGGGATTGCCCTGGGGGATGTGGACCTGTTTCTGCTGCATCAGGCAAACCGCCGCATCATAGAGGGCATATCCAAACGGCTGGGTGTGGACATGGCCCGTTTTCCCATGAACCTGGAACGGATGGGAAACACTTCTTCCGCATCCATTCCCCTGCTTCTGGATGAGCTGAACCGGAAAGGGGAACTGAGATCCGGTATGCGGCTGGTGCTTTCCGGATTCGGCGCGGGGCTTACCTGCGGCGCATGTGTTCTGGAGTGGAAGTGACAGATACGCCGGACTGTCTGAAGAGTTACAGGCAGCAGGAATTCGCAGCAGTTTTTACTCATGGCAGGGAGCATTTTCCGATGTTCCAATATATACGCGTGCTCAGAAACATTTGCCAACGTAAATGTATAACGAGTGAGCGCTTCGAATTTTCTATTGACTTTTTTGGGAAAGTTGGTAAATTTATAGTGATAGCATAATGTTGAAGCCCGGTATTTTCACGTACAAAGAAGCGGACGGATGCATCGGGATTTACGGAACGGGTATGGGAGTTCAGAGATACCCCGGAGAGGATAAGCATAGGCGAAATGGCACAGAGTACAAAACGCTCCATAAATGAATTGCTGATAAGTCTGTTCAACCATGTGATGGATATGGAGGCAAAAGCGGTCATTACGGAAGAATACAGTGACATCACAAATAATGACATGCACATCATAGAAGCGATCGGTGTGGAAGAACCAAGAAATATGTCCCAGATAGCCCATAAGCTGGGCGTCACGGTGGGGACGCTGACTACGAACATGAACGGCCTGGACAGGAAAGGTTATATTAACAGGGAACGCAGCGAGAAAGACAAGCGTGTAGTATATATTCTGCTGACGCAAAAAGGGAGAAAGGCATTTTACCATCACCGGGATTTTCATAAGAAGATGATAAAGGCCATCGTAAAGGATTTGAATGAAGAAGAAATGGAAATACTGTACCGGTGCCTCGTAAATCTGGATGGATTTCTGGAGCCCGGAAATGGATGAGAAGGAAGGTTTATACCTGGGAGATAGAAAATGAAAAGTACCATGAGCATGGGAGAAAGGGTTAATTCGACAATCAGAGGGATCAAGACCGTCATCTACGGCAGGACGGCGATGATCCTGCTGGGGTTTCTGGCGCAGCTGGTGCTGCTTTGCGTAGGCTATATTTTGCTGCGTAATTACAGCTACCTGTTTTATGCCTTTTTTCTGTCGGTCAGTGCCGTGGCGGTGGTGTATATTTTCAATGCGCCGGGCAATCCGGACCTGAAGCTGTCGTGGATGCTTCCCATTGCTGTTTTCCCGGTGTTCGGCGCTATTTTTTATGTGACCATAGTAAGCCAGCCGGGCACGAAAGTATTGTATGCCGGACTGCTTGAGCAGGCGGAAAATACAAGGAAATATGTCCGTCCGAGAGAGGAGATCAGGGAGAGGCTCCGCACTGAGAGCCCGCATATGGGACAGCTGGCCCATTACCTGGAAAAATGCGACGGCAGCCCCGTATACGATTGTACGCAGGTAAAATACTACCCGCTGGGTGACAGCCAGTTTGTGGATATGGCGGAAGAGCTGAAGAAAGCGGAGAAGTTTATTTTCATTGAGTTTTTTATCGTGTCCAGCGGGAAGATGCTGGGCGATATCCTGGATATCCTGAAGGAGAAGGCAAAGCAGGGGGTGGAGGTGCGGTTTATGTTCGACGGCACTAATATGCTGTGGAATCTGCCCGGATTCTTTCCGGATATGCTGGAGGAGGAAGGTATCCACTGCAAGGTGTTTGCTCCCATCAGGCTCCTGTTTTCGCCTCATTACAATAATCGGGACCACCGCAAGATCCTGGTCATTGACGGGAAAGTGGCATTTACCGGCGGCATCAATCTGGCGGACGAGTATATCAACCAGAAGAACCGCTTTGGGCACTGGAAGGATGCAGGCGCCATGGTGAAGGGGGATGCCGTGGAGCGCTTTACGTTTATGTTTCTGGAAATGTGGAACGAGTCGGAGCGGATGCCGGAGTCATACGAAAAATACAGACTGCCGCAGGATGCCGCCGTGTCCAGTGACGGCTATGCCATTCCCTACAGCGTCTGCCCGCTGGGAACGGAGCGTGTGGGCGAGATGGTCTATCTGGATATTATCAATACAGCCCATACCTATGTTCATATTATGACACCTTATCTGATACCGGATGACCGGATGACTATGGCGCTGACTTACGCGGCAAAGAGGGGCGTGGAGGTGATCATCATCATGCCCCATATCCCGGATAAGAAGTATGCTTTTATGTTGGCGAAGACATATTATAACCAGCTGCTGGAGGCAGGGGTCAGGATCTATGAATACGAGCCGGGATTTGTCCATGCCAAGGTGTTTGTATCCGACGGCGTGAAAGCGGTGGTGGGCACGGTGAATCTGGATTACCGCAGTCTGTACCATCATTTTGAATGCAGCCTGGTTCTCTACCGGAATTCCCAGGTTGCCGTCATGGAGCAGGATATTCAGGATACCCTGAAAAAATGTATCGAGGTGAAGGTGGAGGATTACAAGAAGCTGAAGCTGACTGACAGAGCGCTGGGGCGGATCATGCGGATCGTGGCGCCGTTGATGTAGGGCTTTTGCCTGAAGCAATTGCAGAAGTTATTTTCCGACAATTCCTAAAGTTTTTCATCGCTGTTGAGGATTGCTCATTTTGGGCAGTCCTTTTTTGCAGTGAGTGAAACTTCAGCTGCCGGTTATCGTCTATAAAGGCAGAAAGGCGATTGCGGCAAGCGTGTTTTTGATGGTATAGGCATATCAAAGGCGAAGCTGCTGCAGGCGGAGGAAACAGAAAAAGGAACGGGAAGCAAAATCGGGAGGGCGGACATTGAGAGATACGGAGATACTGGATTTATACTGGGCCAGGGAGGAGAGGGCGATTTCCGAGACACAGCTGTCATACGGAAGTTACTGCTACAGCATTGCCTGGCGTATTCTATATGACAGGGAGGACTCGGATGAATGTGTGAATGACACATGGCTGCGGGCATGGAATGCCATACCCCCGAAACGGCCCAACAGGCTGGCCATTTTTCTGGGAACAATTACACGCAATTTATCTCTGGACAGATGGAAGGAAAAGCATACCATGAAAAGGGGAAACGGTGAAATGATGCTGGCGCTGGACGAACTGGCCGAATGTGTGCCCGACAGGCGCAGCACGGAGGAAGAAGTGGAGGCGGCGGAACTGGAACGGATGCTGAATGATTTCCTGCACACGCTGCCGGAGCGGGAATGCAATGTGTTTCTGCGGAGATACTGGTATGTGGAGGAATACGGCGAGATTGCGAAGCGCTATGGCATGAAGCTGAATACGGTGAAGACCTCTTTGTTCCGCACCAGGGCAAAGCTGAGAGAGTATCTGGAAAGGGAGGGCGTGATATTATGAAACATAATGGTTATGAGGAATCTGAAAAAGGGATGTCCTTCTCCGGAGAGAGCAGACAGGGGCAGGCGCTGCGGATCATGGAAGCCTTATCCGGTGCGGACGAAGAACTGTTGGAACGTTCCGAGAACGAAAGGGCACAAAGTATTTCTACTTATAAGAAACGTAAATACGTAAAAGGCAGGGGATTTCAACCCCTTTGGCGGTATGCGAGACCCTGGGCCGCTGTCCTGTGCCTGGCTGTCGTGGGGGCGCTGGGCTGGGGCGGCTATCAATTGATCTTAAAAGTCGATAACCCGGCATCCGGAGGAAATATGAATGATATGGCGATGCAGCTTGAGACCATTGAACTTGACGCCGAAGGGGAAGGCGCTTTGCCCGAAGAGGCAGGGGCGGCAGAATATAATGCGGAAGATATGGCAGCACAGAAAGCGGACGACTCGATGAGCCAGGACAACGGAGGTGATTTTGACGAAGGTATCGACGCAAACGGCACAAATGTCACCGAAGGATATTCCGGTTCCCAGGAGAGGTACGGAACTTCCGGAACATCGCAGCACGGAAGCGGCGGAACGGAGGAAAAGAGCAGTGAGACCGCAACGGGTATGGGAAAAGAGCAGGAAAGCGTTTCAAAAGAATCGGCCGCAGAAGAGAGCGTCATGATTGACAGTGACGGATGCCCGGCTGTGAACCTGAATAAATTCACGGAAGCGGAAGCCAGAAGTCAGGAGGGACTGGGAGACTATATTCCGGAGAAGGTGCCCCAGGGCTACTCTTTTGAGAGCGCCTTCAGCAATGCGGATGGGCAGGAGGCAAATCTGACGCTCACCTGGAGTAAGGGGATGGATTCCATTATGTGGTCTGTCGAGGAGGTGGCAGAGGCTCCTGAAACCGTGGACATAGATGCCGCAGAGACTTATGACGAGCGCCTGTATGAGATTCCGTATGCGGAAACCGTGCCTCAGGAGTATCGGCAGAGCATGGATAATCCTACATTCGCCTGGGAAGATTTCACTCTGGAGACAGTAAGAAGCCGTATGATTTCCCGCGCCGACAGAGGGGACACGGATACTCCCCGGGGGAATTTTGCGGTGTTGCTTCCGAACAATATTGTAGTCAGATTTAACGGAAGGGGAACTGCGGAAGAAATCTGGGAGATGTTTGATTCTATAAAGATAACGGACTGAAACTCCCGTTTCTTAAATCTTTATGTAGAACTTGCACTGCCTTCCGCAGACAGATATAATATACTCGTGAGCGCATTCGTTCCTTACAATAGAAGAACTGCTTCTGTTGTATGCTGCTTTTTGTACCACGCGGCGGAACCGCTCACACGTTACGTGTATACGGAGACTGGATGGGAGAGCGCGGATATGAAAGAACGGGCAGTGTTTCTGGATAAATTGAGAGTGGCGGCAACCTGTGCGGTAGTTCTGCTGCACACGGTCACCGGAGTTATGGATCATACGGATATGGGGGATTACCCCGTGGAGAAGACGGTGTTTCTGGTACTTTTGGATCTGATCTGCTGGTGTGTTCCCGTCTTCCTGATGATATCGGGCTATCTGTTCCTGAATCCGGACAGGAAGATAACCATGGGAAAAATGCTCTGCAGGTATTGCAGGAGAATAGTGTCGGCATTGTTTGTGTTCGGCGTGCCTTATGCCTGTCTGGAACAGATTGCCACGGAGCGGTGTTTTCGGTGGCATATGATCGGAAACTCGTTTTTGATGGTATTGCGGGGGGAGAGCTGGTCGCATTTATGGTATCTGTATCTGATCCTGTTTTTGTATCTGCTGACTCCGGCGATGAAGAAGCTGCTGACGGTTCTTCCGCGTCCGGCGCTCTACGTATTACTGGCGGTGTTATTTGCCGGCAGCAGTGTTCTGCCCTATCTGGCAAAATTATTTGGCATGGAGACTGTTCCTGCACTGCCGGATTGGGGAATATATCTTTTCTATTATATAAGCGGCGGGATGTTTGTGAGGAAGCCGGGTGATGCAGAGTTTATTAAGTCTGCGGATGAAACGGGAATGGCCGGGGATTGCGGTTCAACGGAATGTGGGGAGGCAGACAATGAAAGGGTGAAAAGCGGGGATACTGCAGGAAAAGCCCGGATTTTGCCCGTCCTGGCCGCAGTGTTGGCCGCAGCCATGGCAGGCAGCAGGCTGTCCGGAGATTATACCGTGCAGATGGCATACAACTATCCCTTTACGGTAGTGCTTTCCCTGCTGCTCTTTGGCTGGGGGAATGCTGTGCATGGGAATGCCTCCCCCGGGGATAAAAGGGCGGATGGTTTCTGGAACCGGGCTGCGGGTTTGAGTTTTACGATATATCTTGTACATCCGGTTTTTTTAAATACAGCCTATAAATTCTTCCATGTAACGCCGCTGTCCTTTTCAATGGGAAATTTTTTTCCAATGGGAAAAATTTTTCCAATGGGAATTTTTTTTCCCATTGGTATCTCGCTTCCCGTATTCTGGGGGCTTACGCTGTTGCTGTCAACCGCCGTTGCCCGGGTGCTGTACAGGATTCCTCTGCTGAGAAAGTATGTGCTGTGAGACGGTTTCGGGCAGAGCGGGTTACCGCTGCCAGCGTCCCGAGGCACCGCAGGGAAGAACCAGTCCGCTTTCTTCTACAGGCAGCCCGATTTCGTCTGCCGCTACATGGCCGCCGAAGCGCTTTACAATCGCCTGATTCATCATATAGGAAAGTACGGCAGGCTGTAGTCCCGTGGTATAAGAGTTGATCAGGAAGAACAGCGCGTCCCCGGACAGCAGCTGAGTGACCAGCTCGATAAAGGCCCAGATATTTTCCTCCATCTTCCAGACCTCTCCCTTCGGTCCCCTGCCGTAGGAAGGCGGGTCCATGATGATTCCGTCATATTTATTTCCCCGCCGTATTTCCCGTTCCGCGAATTTCACGCAGTCGTCTACCAGCCAGCGGATGGGGGCATTTCCCAGAGCGGATGCGGCGGCATTCTCCTTTGCCCAGTTTACCATGCCTTTGGAGGCATCCACATGAACCACGCCTGCCCCGGCGGCAGCGGCAGCCAGAGTAGCGCCGCCCGTATAGGCAAACAGATTTAATACCCTTGCGGGCCTGTCCGCCGGACGATTTGCTCTGCGGATGATGTCCGAAAACCATTCCCAGTTCACAGCCTGTTCCGGGAAAAGTCCTGTATGCTTGAAGCTGAAAGGCTTCAGGCGGAAAGTCAGGGAACGGCCCGCTTCGGTTATCTTTTCTTCGGAATCGGATGCGGCCGTTTCGGATTGCGGAAAGGCTCCTTTTAACAGGTAGGAAATGCTCCACTCATCCGGCAGATTGAAAAATTCCCATTCCCCGCCGCCCTTTGCGCTCCTGTGGTAATGGCCGTTCTTTTTTTTCCAGCCTCTGTGGCCATGGGGGGTATTCCAGATGACCTGGGGATCCGGACGGACCAGGATATAATCCCCCCAGCGCTCCAGTTTCTCTCCGCCGGAAGCGTCCAGTACCCGATATTCTTTCCAGTTATCTGCTATCCACATATATTTCTCCTAATTAAGTCGCTGCGCGACAGCACTAAAGTATAAAGTCCCTTCGGCGCACCTTTATGAGAGAAACTTTCATTCGAAAATGCCCTCATGAAAGTTCCTCTCGTGCGCCTTCGCGACTTTATCAGGGGTTAAGTCGCTGCGCGACGGCACAAGTATAAAGTCCCTGAAAATTTCCTGCAGGGTAATTACAGAGCTTCGGAGCTTCTGTACAGGAATGTAATGAACAGAATGCCGGCAATCAGAGAAGCGACGGGAACGATGATGCCTGCCGGACCGGTAAGGATATTTAGGAGCGGAATGTGGGAGAGGACGGATACAATGATATTTACGGCATAGCATACCAGGTTGAGCTTCCAGACCAGCTCTCCCCTGGAGGCGATGTCGTCATGGGAACGCATACGGAGTACTTCCGCAACCGAGGAGCATACGAAATAGGTGACCAGGAAGCCGGTTACGGAATAGGCCACGGATACAAGGGTTCCCATGAAACCGCTTCCGGCAAAGTTGGAGATAACGCTTAATACAAGCTGCGCAATGGTGAACTGGAATGCCTTCTGGCAGCCGCCGATATCTTTGCCTGCCTGATAAAGCCCGATCAGACTGATAATCAAAAAGACGAGCGCGCCGGCCATCGCGATCAGGTTGATCAGCGGAATAATGAGAAGCACGCTGCATATAACGGAACCGATCTGAGCGATGAACATTTTTTTCAGGCCCGGGCCTGCATTTGTGTACTGCATTTGAGATATCCTCCTTTATGTGTATGAATAAAATAGTCGGGATGCGAAAAACGCTCCTGCATTAATTTATGATAAAACACTTTCGCAGTAAAGTCAATGTATGTAACCGCGGAATAAACGAATTTTACCGGAAAATTGTATTAAAAAAAATACAAAAATTTTTAAAAATATCTTGCAAAGTCAGGAATTCCCATGTATACTAACAATTGCTGTGGCATGATAGCTGTGAAGCGTGAGGTTGCTGGTTTTCAGCAATGAGAATCAGGTTTTCCGTGGAGCGAATGTCAAGTTACAAAACTGACGACAAGTCACTGTACCAGATTATATCTGCCAGAGGGCAGAAACGATGTGTCAGGTCCTGAAATCGAAAGAGTTGCGTGAGAGTTTAGGACACACACGGGAGAGTGTACAGTCACCGCTTGTCGTACTAAGATGAAACTATTATTTCATCTTCTCAAAAGTGCGAAAAGGAGGCGACTTTTTTTATGGCAAGTCAAGTAATGAGAATCACACTGAAGGCATACGAGCATCAGCTGGTGGATGCATCCGCCAGAAAGATCATCGACACTGTAAAGAAGACCGGATCTGAGGTGAGCGGCCCGGTACCCCTTCCCACCAGGAAGGAAGTAGTAACCATTCTGAGGGCTGTACACAAGTATAAGGACTCCAGAGAGCAGTTCGAGCAGAGAACCCACAAGAGGCTCATCGATATCATAGCGCCCACTCAGAAGACTGTGGATGCGCTGCAGAGACTGGAAATGCCCGCAGGTGTGTATATCGACATTAAAATGAGAACCAAATAATAAAAATAAACCTCTACTTAGACGTAAGAACACATCCCCGGCATACGGGGAGGATGTATGAAACATACATTCAGCGCGTAAAACGTGCAACGGTTATAAGGAGACATTCCCTGCGCAACGATAACCGTGTGGTCCGCTATGTAGACTTTAAGCCTTATGGCAGAAAGAGAGGAAAAATGAAGAAAGCAATTTTGGCGACAAAGGTCGGAATGACCCAGATCTTCAACGAAGACGGTACGCTGATCCCTGTAACTGTCCTGAATGCAGGTCCCTGTGTGGTGACTCAGGTCAAGACGAAAGAGAATGACGGCTACAGCGCAGTACAGGTTGGCTTTGTTGACAAGAAGGAGAGGATCATCAACAAGGACGCAGGCGGCAGGAAGGAGATCATCCACAGACACGGCGCGAATAAAGCCGAGATGGGTCATTTCAAGAAGGCTGGCGTAACTGCCAAGAGATATGTCAGGGAGTTCAAATTCGAGAATGCTGACGAATATACTTTGGGTGCTGAGATTAAGGCCGATATCTTTGCGGCAGGCGACAAGATCGACGCATCTGCCATCTCCAAGGGAAAAGGATTCCAGGGCGCAATCAAGAGACTGGGACAGCACAGAGGACCCATGAAGCACGGTTCCAAGTTCCATCGTCATCAGGGCTCTAACGGTGCATGTTCCTCCCCCAGCCGTGTGTTTAAGGGAAAGGGAATGCCCGGCCATATGGGATGTAAGAAAGTTACCGTACAGAATCTGGAAGTAGTGAGAGTAGATGCGGAGAAGAATCTGCTGTTGGTGAAAGGCTCCGTACCCGGGCCCAGGAAGTCGTTGATCACCATCAAAGAAACCGTTAAGGGATAACGCAAGTTTAGTGCGAAAGGAGGGCCAATCAGATATGGCAAGCGTAGCTGTTTATAATATGGAAGGCAAAGAAGTTGGTACGATCGAATTAAACGATGCGGTATTTGGTGTGAAGGTAAACGAACATCTGGTACACATGGCGGTTGTACAGCATCTTGCAAATAAGCGTCAGGGAACACAGAAGGCAAAGACCCGCGGGGAGGTATCCGGGGGCGGCAGGAAGCCCTGGAAGCAGAAGGGAACCGGACATGCAAGACAGGGTTCCACCAGATCTCCTCAGTGGACAGGCGGCGGTATGGTGTTTGCACCCGTTCCCAGGGATTATTCTTTCAAGATCAATAAGAAAGAAAAGAGAGCTGCTCTGAAGTCCGCATTGACCAGCAAGGTTCAGGACAGCAATCTGATCGTAGTAGATGAACTGAAGTTCAATGAGATCAAGACAAAGAATTTCGTGGCAGTGATGAACAATCTGAAAGTGGAAAAAGGACTGGTAGTCATCGAAGGAAATGATGCAAATGTGGTATTGTCCGCAAGAAATCTTCCCGCCATTGATACTATCCAGGCTGACGAGATCAATGTATACGATATCATGAAGGCGAAAAAGGTCGTCCTGACCAAAAACGCAGTTGCGAAGATCGAGGAGGTGTACGCATAATGGCAGATATTAAGTACTATGACGTGATCCTCAAACCGGTAATCACCGAGAAGAGCATGAATGGCATGGCTGACAGGGAATATACATTCCTGGTTCACCCTGAAGCAAATAAGTCCCAGATCAGGGAAGCTGTAGAGAAGATGTTTGAAGGCGCGAAGGTAATGCGTGTCAATACCATAAACTGCCAGGGCAAGAATAAGAGACGCGGTATGGTGACAGGCAAGACAGCCAGGACCAAGAAAGCGATTGTCAAGCTGACAGCGGACAGCAAGGAGATCGAGATTTTCTCCGGACTGTAAAGGACGGAAAGTTGTTCTGAGGCGTCAAAGAAGGCCGCCTTAAGAACAACCATGTTCCGTCCGGAAAGAATCGCGGGGCGATTCTTCCGGGCAGCTGACTGAGATTTAGGTATGCGGCCGGTATGAGCCGCGCAAAGAATCATCGAAGAAAAGGAGACAAAACAATGGGAATTAAGACATATCGTCCCTATACACCTTCCAGAAGGCATATGACAGGTTCTGACTTCTCCGAGATTACAAAGCAGGAGCCGGAGAAGAGCCTGTGCACTTCCCTGAAGAAGAACGCAGGACGCAACAATCAGGGCAAGATCACAGTGAGACACCGCGGAGGCGGTTCCCGCAGGAAGTATAGAATCATAGATTTCAAGAGAAACAAGGATGGCATTCCCGCAACCGTTATCGGTATCGAGTATGACCCCAACAGATCCGCAAACATTGCGCTGATCTGCTATGCAGACGGCCAGAAGGCTTATATCCTGGCTCCTCAGGGGCTGACAGACGGCATGAAGGTCATGAACGGGCCGGAAGCGGAAGTAAGAGTCGGCAACTGCATGCCTTTATCGGAAATCCCCATCGGTACTCAGGTGCACAATATTGAGTTATATCCCGGCAAGGGAGGACAGCTGGTTCGTTCCGCAGGCAACAGCGCGCAGCTGATGGCCAAGGAAGGAAAGTACGCAACACTCCGTCTTCCCTCCGGCGAGATGAGAATGGTTTCCCTTGTATGCCGCGCAACCATCGGAGTAGTAGGGAATGGCGACCATAACCTGATCAACATCGGTAAGGCAGGACGCAAGCGCCACATGGGCATCCGCCCTACGGTACGCGGTTCTGTCATGAACCCCAACGACCATCCTCACGGAGGCGGTGAAGGCAAGACCGGTATCGGACGTCCCGGTCCCAGCACCCCCTGGGGCAAGCCTGCTCTTGGTTATAAGACACGCAGACCCAAGAAGGCTTCCAATAAGCTGATTGTAAGAAGACGTGACGGCAAGGCAATCAAGTAATAGTTGAGGAGGAGAGACAATGGCTAGATCACTTAAAAAAGGACCTTTCGCAGATGAAAGCCTGTTAAAGAAAATAGATGGTTTAAATGCTTCAGGACAGAAGCAGGTTATCAAGACCTGGTCCCGTCGTTCTACAATTTTCCCTTCTTTTGTGGGACACACGATTGCAGTTCATGACGGAAGAAAGCATGTGCCCGTATATGTCACCGAGGACATGGTGGGCCACAAGCTGGGCGAGTTCGTCGCTACCAGGACCTATCGCGGTCACGGCAAGGACGAGAAGAAGTCCAAAGTCAGGTAATGCAGATAAGGAGGGTAAAATAAATGGCTAAAGGGCATAGAAGTCAGATTAAGAGAGAGAGAAATGCGCAGAAGGATACCAGACCTTCAGCAAAGTTATCCTATGCAAGAGTGTCCGTACAGAAGGCATGTTTTGTGCTGGATGCCATCCGCGGCAAGGATGTGGATACGGCGCTTGCTATTTTGGAATATAATCCCAGATATGCTTCCGGCCTGGTCAAGAAGCTGATTGAATCAGCCATCGCAAACGCTGAGAACAACAACGGAATGAACAGGGAGAACCTTTATGTGGCAGAATGCTTTGCAAATAAAGGGCCTACAATGAAGCGTATTCACCCCAGGGCACAGGGCCGGGCTTACAGGATCGAGAAGAGAACGAGCCATATCACTGTTGTGCTGGATGAGAGGAAGTAGGGAAAGGAGCGGACGAATAAATGGGACAGAAAGTTAATCCTCATGGCTTAAGAGTCGGAGTTATTAAAGGATGGGATTCCAGATGGTACGCTGAAGGTGATTTTTCGGATTACCTCGTGGAAGACCATAAGATCAGAGAGTTTCTGAAGAAGAAACTGTACAGCGCAGGTGTTTCCAGAATTGAGATCGAGAGAGCATCTGACCGTGTGAGAGTCATCATCCACACCGCAAAACCCGGTGTCATCATCGGCAAGGGCGGCGCTGAGATCGAAGTTACCAAGAAGGAGCTTTCCGGGCTGACGGACAAGAAGGTGCTGATCGACATTCAGGAGATCAAGAGACCTGACAAGGATGCGCAGCTGGTTGCCGAGAATATTGCGCAGCAGCTGGAGAACCGTGTGTCTTTCAGACGCGCAATGAAATCCTGCATGGGCAGGACCATGAAGTCCGGCGCACTGGGAATCAAGACTTCCTGTTCGGGACGTCTGGGCGGAGCCGATATGGCGCGTACCGAGTTCTACAGCGAGGGAACCATTCCCCTTCAGACCCTGAGAGCCGATATCGATTACGGCTTTGCGGAGGCTGATACCACTTACGGCAAGGTAGGCGTTAAGGTTTGGATATATAAAGGCGAGATACTTCCTGCAAAAGGAAATCAGGCGGAAGGGAGTGATAGATAATGTTAATGCCGAAGAGAGTAAAGCATCGTAAACAGTTCCGCGGCAGCATGGCCGGAAAGGCCAGCAGAGGCAACACCATCACTTACGGTGAGTACGGCCTGGTGGCTACAGAGCCTTGTTGGATCAAGTCAAATCAGATTGAGGCGGCACGTATTGCGCTTACACGTTACACAAAGCGTAACGGCCAGGTATGGATCAAAATCTTCCCTGACAAGCCCGTGACAGCAAAGCCCGCTGAAACCCGTATGGGTTCCGGTAAGGGTTCCGTGGAGTACTGGGTAGCCGTTGTGAAACCCGGCCGTGTCATGTTTGAGATTGCCGGTGTCCCTGAGGAACAGGCAAAAGAGGCGCTGCGCCTCGCAATGCATAAGCTTCCCTGCAAATGTAAAATTGCGGCTAAGGCAGATTTGGAAGGCGGTGTTGAATAATGAAATCTAGTAAATTTGTAGAAGAATTAAAAGGCAAATCCGTGGAGGAACTGAATAAGGATCTTGTTGCCGCGAAGAAGGAGCTTTTCAATCTGAGATTCCAGAACGCAACCAATCAGCTGGATAATACTGCAAGGATCAAGGATGTAAGGAAGAACATTGCTCGTATCCAGACAGTGATTACCGAAAAGGCCCGGGCATAAAGTCAGGCGGCAATGAAAGGAGATCAATCGTGGAAAGAAATTTGAGAAAAGTCCGTACTGGCAAGGTTACCAGTAATAAGATGGATAAGACAATTGTTGTTGCTATCGAAGAGCATGTAAAGCATCCTCTTTACAAGAAGGTCGTAAAGAGCACATACAAGCTGAAGGCTCATGACGAGAACAACGAGTGCAATATTGGCGATACCGTTAAGGTAATGGAGACAAGGCCTCTGTCCAAGGACAAGAGATGGAGACTTGTGGAAATCGTAGAGAAGGCAAAATAACGTAAGGGATTGGAGGAAGATCATGGTTCAGCAGGAAACAAGACTGAAGGTTGCCGATAACACCGGTGCGAAAGAATTGCTCTGCATCCGCGTTATGGGTGGCTCTACAAGAAGATATGCTCACATTGGCGATATCATCGTTGCCACTGTTAAAGATGCAACACCGGGCGGCGTTGTTAAGAAGGGTGACGTGGTGAAGGCAGTAGTCGTCCGCACCGTTAAGGAGACCCGCCGTAAGGACGGTTCCTACATCAGATTTGATGAGAACGCTGCAGTCATCATCAAGGACGACAAGACACCCAGAGGAACCCGTATTTTTGGGCCCGTAGCCAGGGAGCTTCGTGAAAAGCAGTTCATGAAGATCGTATCCCTTGCTCCGGAAGTACTGTAAGGAGGTGCCATATGTCAATGAAAATAAAAAAAGGCGATACCGTTAAGGTAATTGCCGGCAGGGACAGTAATGCAGAAGGAAAGGTAATTTCCGTTGATGTCAAGAAGAACAGGGTAATTGTAGAGGGCGTGAATATGGTCACAAAGCATGCGAAGCCTTCCCAGGCAAATCCCAACGGCGGCATCATCCAGAAGGAAGCTCCTATTGATATCTCTAACGTAATGCTTGTCTACAAGGGTAAGCCCACCAGAGTCGGATTTAAGATGGATGGAGACAAGAAAGTTCGTTTCGCCAAGGCAACCGGCGAAGTGATTGATTGAAAACTGTGGAGTTCACAGTTGGGAAGGAGTAAGAGAAAGTGGCAAGATTAAAGGATATGTATAACGAGACGATCGTGGATGCCATGACCAGGAAATTCGGATACAAGAATATCATGGAAGTCCCGAAGCTCGATAAGATCGTGATCAATATGGGTATCGGAGAAGCCAAGGAAAATCCCAAGGTACTGGAAAATGCCGTGTCCGACATGGAGACTATTACCGGTCAGAAAGCAGTCCTCACCAAGGCAAAGAAGTCCGTGGCAAATTTCAAAATACGTGAGGGTATGAATATCGGCTGCAAGACCACACTCCGCGGTGAGAAGATGTATGAGTTCCTTGACCGTCTGGTGAATCTGGCACTGCCCCGTGTGCGTGACTTCAGAGGCGTCAATCCCAATGCGTTCGACGGCAGAGGAAACTATGCTCTCGGCATCAAGGAGCAGTTCATCTTCCCCGAGATCGAATATGACAAGATTGACAAGACCAGAGGCATGGACATTATCATCGTAACCACCGCAAGGACTGACGAAGAGGCACGGGAGCTGCTGACACTGTTCAACATGCCCTTCGCAAAACAATAAGGAGGTAAATTTTCCATGGCAAAGACATCAATGAAAATTAAGCAGCAGCGCAGGCCCAAGTTTTCTACACAGGGCTATACACGCTGCAAGATCTGCGGCCGTCCCCATGCATACCTGAGAAAGTATGGCATCTGCAGAGTTTGCTTCCGCGAACTGGCATACAAGGGACAGATACCCGGCGTTAAAAAGGCGAGCTGGTAGGAAGGAGGAAAAAACAATGACATTGAGCGATCCTATTGCAGATATGCTTACAAGAATCCGTAATGCAAATACTGCCAAGCATGACACAGTAGATATCCCCGCTTCCAAGATGAAGCTGGCCATCGCGCAGATTCTTCTGGACGAGGGATTTATAAATAAATTTGACGTTATTGATGACGGCAATTTCAAGTCCATTCATATCACCCTGAAATACGGTGCAGATAAGAGTGAGAAGATTATTTCCGGCATCAAGAGAATCTCCAAGCCGGGTCTGCGTGTTTATGCCGGCAAGGATGAGCTTCCGAAGGTACTCGGAGGATTGGGCATTGCCATCATTTCCACCAACCAGGGCGTGATTACTGACAAGAAGGCCCGGGAACTGCAGGTAGGGGGAGAAGTTCTGGCATTTGTCTGGTAGCAGCGTGTAAAGATTTTCTAAGCGGTCAAAGGACGCCCGCTAAGAAAATCTGAGGTACACGCAGAAGAATGCCAGGCGAACAGGTTCACTTTGGGCAGGCATTCTTCTGGACTTGCGGCAAACGGGAAAATGCCAGGCGAACAAGTTTGCTTTGGGCAGGCATTGTTCCGGAGCTGCGGCAGTTTGGCAGGGCAGTAAAAATTGTTTTTTAAAATATAGGAGGTACGGGCATGTCACGTATAGGTAGAATGCCAATCGCGATTCCCGCAGGCGTAACTGTGGAGATTGCAGAAAATAATAAAGTGACCGTAAAAGGTCCCAAGGGAACACTGGAGAGAGTGCTTCCCTCTGAGATGGAAATTAAGATGGAAGGAACAGAAATCCTGGTAAGCAGACCCAATGATTTAAAGAAGATGAAGTCTCTTCACGGTCTGACCAGGACTTTGATCCACAATATGGTAGTGGGCGTTACCACAGGCTACGAGAAGAAGCTTGAGGTAAACGGTGTCGGTTACAGGGCTGCCAAGGCAGGCAGGAAGCTGACACTGAACCTTGGATACTCTCATCCGGTTGAGATGGACGATCCCGAGGGCATCGAGACCGTGGTAGAAGGTCAGAACGTGATCATCGTCAAGGGTATCGACAAGGAAAAAGTTGGCCAATTCGCAGCTGAAATCAGAGACAAGAGGAGACCTGAGCCTTACAAGGGCAAGGGTATCAAGTATGCTGATGAGACCATCAGGCGCAAGGTTGGTAAGACCGGTAAGAAATAACAGATAAGGAGAGTATGAAGATGGTTAACAAGAAATCAAGAAAAGAAGTACGTGTGAAAAAACACATGAGAATTCGTAACCGCTTCAGTGGCACTGCCGAAAGGCCCCGCCTGGCAGTCTTCAGAAGCAATAATCATATGTATGCTCAAATTATCGATGATACTGTTGGGAATACATTAGTATCCGCTTCCACCCTTGAGAAAGACATCAAGGCAGAGCTTACGAAGACCAATAACGTTGATGCGGCGGCATACCTGGGGACTGTCATCGGCAAGAGGGCAGTCGAAAAAGGAATCAGTAAGGTTGTCTTTGACAGAGGCGGCTATATATATCAGGGTAAAGTTGCAGCATTAGCTGACGCAGCCAGAGAAGCTGGCCTGGAATTCTAGGAAAGGAAGAGGAATACACCATGAAACACACAATCATAGATGCAAGCCAGTTCGAATTGACCGACAAGGTTGTAGCCATCAAGCGTGTAACCAAGACTGTAAAGGGCGGACGTAACATGCGTTTTACGGCTCTGGTGGTAGTGGGCGACGGCAACGGCCATGTGGGTGCAGGACTTGGCAAGGCTGTAGAAATTCCTGAAGCGATCCGTAAGGGAAAAGAAGATGCAATGAAGCACCTTGTGCAGATTGCATTGGATGAGAATAATTCCATCACACATGATTTCATCGGTAAATATGGTTCCGCCAATGTTTTGCTGAAGAAGGCTCCCGAAGGTACAGGTATCATCGCAGGCGGTCCCGCCCGTGTGGTCTGCGAACTTGCAGGCATCAAGAATATCCGTACCAAGTCTCTTGGCTCAAACAACAAGCAGAATGTTGTCCTTGCAACGATTACCGGTTTAAGCCAGCTGAAGTCTCCTGAGGAAGTGGCAAAGAGCCGCGGCAAATCCGTTGAAGAAGTTATGGCGTAAATGCATGGAATTGCCAATTCCATAGGAAACATTTGAAAGGAGATCAGGAATGGAAGAGAAGAAGTTAAAGATTACTTTGGTAAGGTCCACCATCGGCGCCGTGCCAAAGAACAGAAAAATCGTTGAATCCATGGGACTTCGCAGAATCGGAAGGAGTGTAATCCTTCCTGACAATGCGGCGACAAGGGGCCAGATTCGTCTGGTCAGCCACTTGGTGAAAGTGGAAGAAGCATAATCGAGAAGGAGGTGTTATCAATGGAATTATCCAATTTAAGACCTGCAGCGGGTTCTACGCATGGTGACAGATTCAGAAAAGGCCGCGGACATGGTTCGGGAAACGGCAAGACTGCCGGCAAGGGACACAAAGGCCAGAAAGCCCGTTCCGGAGCTCCCAGGATCGGTTTTGAAGGTGGACAGATGCCTTTGTACAGACGTCTCCCCAAGAGAGGTTTCACCAACAGGAATACAAAGGAAATCGTAGCTATCAATGTCAGCGCCCTGGAGCGTTTTGAGGACGGGGCGACTGTAGATGTCAATACACTCATCGAAGCTGGCGTTATCAAGAAGCCCAGGGACGGCGTAAAGATACTTGGGAACGGAGAACTTACCAAAAAGCTCAATGTCAAGGTGGACGCATACAGTGCATCTGCAAAGGAGAAGATTGAAGCAGTTGGTGGAACAGCAGAGGTGATGTAATGCTTACAACGCTGAAAAACGCATTTAAAATTAAAGATCTCAGGGACAAGATCTTATTTACCTTCGCCATGTTAGTTGTGATCCGTGTCGGGTCACAGCTGCCTGTGCCAGGTGTAAACGGCGAGTATTTCAGAAGCTGGTTTGCGTCCCAGTCTGAAGGCGCATTCAGCTTTTTCGATGCAATTACGGGCGGTTCGTTCATTAATATGTCGATTTTGGCGTTAGGTATCAATCCGTATATTACGTCTTCCATTATCATGCAGCTGCTCACGATTGCGATTCCGAAACTGGAAGAAATGCAGCGTGACGGAGAGGACGGAAGGAAGAAGATTGCATCTATCACAAGGTATGTGACCATAGCGCTGGCACTGATTCAGTCTACCGCAATGGCAGTTGCTTTCGGGCGTCAGGGTTATCTGGTTCAGTACAATGTATTGAGCATACTGTGTGCAATCGCCACGCTTACGGCGGGAAGCGCATTCCTGATGTGGGTAGGTGAGAGAATCACGGAAAACGGTATCGGAAACGGTATTTCCATTGTCCTGGTAATCAATATTGTATCCAGACTTCCTGAGGATCTGGGCAACCTGTTCCAGCAGTTCGTGTTTGGAAAGGCACCGGCTACGGCAGTGCTGGCAGTGGTGATCATTTTTGCAGTGATCATTGCCATGGTAGTCCTGGTCATAATCCTCAACGACGGTGTCCGCCGGATTCCCGTACAGTATGCCAACAAGGTACAGGGCAGAAAGATGGTGGGCGGACAGACCTCCAATATTCCGTTGAAGGTGAATACGGCCGGCGTTATTCCGGTTATTTTTGCACAGTCTCTGCTTCAGCTTCCCGGAATCATCTCGGCATTTGCCGGATATTCGGGCACAGGTGTCTGGAGTGAAATCTTAAGATATATGAATTCAAATTACTGGTGTAATCCCGGTCAGCTAAGGTATACCATTGGATTGCTGGTATATATTGTATTGATTGTTTTCTTTGCATATTTCTATACATCCATTACCTTTAATCCTCTGATGATCGCGGATAACATGAAGAAGCAGGGCGGCTTTATTCCGGGTATCAGGCCTGGAAAGCCTACCAGTGACTATCTGAACAGGGTTTTGAATTATATCGTATTTATCGGTGCCATCGGCTTGACAATCGTGGCGGTTTTGCCCTATATATTCAGCGGTGTGTTCAATGCGAGCGTATCCTTCGGCGGTACCAGCCTGATTATTATCGTCAGCGTGGTACTGGAGACCATGAAGCAGGTGGAGTCACAGATGCTTGTCCGGAATTACAAAGGGTTCCTGGAGAAGTGATCTGCAAAGTGAATATCAGATATTGGAATTAAAACTGCCGCAAGGCACGGGGAAGACCGTGGCTGCGGCAGTTTTTTGGTTCACCTGATGCCGCCGCGAGCAGTAACATAAATTATGGCCTCAAAGCCGGCAGAAGAATAAAAAGTTTGCCAAACCATTTATTATGTGGTACAGTAAATAAAGGTTCAATTTTACAATAATGTAACAGGAGGAAAATGATTATGAGGCTGAAAAAAGCTTTGGCAGGATTGCTGGCAGCAGTGCTGACGGTCACGTCGGCATCTTTTGGTGTATATGCCGAAACTGCGTTCGGGGAACCGGGCGGCGCAGATAATTCTGTGAGCACTGAGAATGAACTGTACCTTGTTCAGCCGGAAGCAGGATATCTGAAGGCCGGCGACCTGAATGATGTCGTTCCGGAGATATCTGTTTACAGCATTCGTCCCAATGCGGGATTTAAGACAAGCTATTATGACCAGCTGGATGAAGTTTCTCAGAAAATTTATTCCAATCTGCGCACTGTATACAGTGAGGGCGGACATGGCAAAGAAGTAGATCTGATCGAGATGATCCCGGAGAAGGCGCGCAGATATACCGGGCTTACAGGTACAACAAATGGTGACCAGCTGACATTGTCAGAGGATAGTGAGGGCAGGATAATGGCAGATCTGCATGATTACATATATCCTGCGCTTGCGGCATTGCAGGCGGATCATCCTGAAATGTCATGGATTTCCCATGTGGAGACCAATTACGGGTATCAGGCGCGGAATATTTCTCCGGAAGCGGACGGAACGTTCAGCCTGGTATTGTCAAAGGTTCCGTTTAAACTGGAGACAGGATATGAGCATGGAGATCCGGAGGGAATGGAATATGCGGTTGCCAGGGCAAAGAATGCCATTAATGCGAGAGTGAGTGCAGCCACGGCGCAATACTATGAGACACGGGTAAAGGCTATTCACGATTATCTCTGTGAAACGGTCGCATACAATTATAATGCCGCCGAAAACAGATATGATGAAGAGCAGAATTCATATTATCAGACAGCATACAGTGCATTTTATCCATATGGCGGCGGTGGGAGCGTTTCAACAGTGTGCGCCGGCTATGCCAGGGCATTTAAGGTATTGTGTGACAGCTATGATATTCCCTGTGTTCTGGTAGAGGGACTTGCGGGCAGCAGTCCGGATTCCTCTTCAAAAGGGGCGCATATGTGGAATTATGTGAAGATGCCCGATAATATGTGGTATGCGGTGGATGTTACATGGGATGACCAAAAAGAGATCCGGGATGATTTCTTTTTGGTAGGAGGAACGACCCTGCCGCAGAATTTTGCGCAGGTATCATTTGAGGATAGTCATATAACATCCGGCGACTGGTCAAATGATTCAGCTCATACATTTGCATATCCTGAGCTTGCACGGAATAAATTTGATAAGAACGGTCGATATCCTCTTGCCTGGGGCGCAACCGACAGGCCGGCGGAACCTACAGCCGTGCCTACAGAGAAACCGGGAGTGGAACCTACAGCAGGCCCTGCAGAGAACCCGGAAATAAGGCCTACAATGGAACCGGGAACGAAACCTACGGCAGGGCCCACAGAGGACCCGGCCGCCAGGCCCACCGAAGAGCCGGTGAAGCGCAACGGCTGGGTAGTGGAAAACGGAGTGGAGTACTGGTATGAAAATGGTGTAAAGCAGGGAACGGAAGGACGCGGTAAGGAGATTTACGATCCTGTTTCAAAGGCCTGGTACTGGCTGGATTCTGTAAGCGGCGGCAGGAAAGCGATGAACAAGGAAGTATACCAGGAATCCAATGCCGGAGTCTGGGCGGAAAATAAAGTGAGCGGTACCGGCAAATGGGTACGTTATGACGAAAATGGTCATATGGTAAAAGGATGGTATACCAATTCCAAGGGTACATATTATTATGACACTGTCTATGGCACCATGGCAAAGGGAAACGTGGTGATAGACGGAACGCTCTGTTATTTTGATCCTGTTACCGGGATAGCCGCGGATAAAAAGTGGGTAACCATAAACGGAGCGGAGTACTGGTATGAAGGCGGTATCCGTCAGGGCCTTGAGGGACGCGGCAAGGAAATCTATGATTCTGGGTCGAGAGCCTGGTATTGGCTGGATTCCGTAAACGGGGGCAGGAAGGCGGTTTCCAAAGATGTCTATCAGGAATCAGAGGCAGGTCCCTGGGCAGAAGAGGCAGACGGTATCGGAAAGTGGGTACGCTACGATGCCGCAGGCCATATGGTCAAGGGATGGAGCGAGCAGAACGGCCAACGTTACTATTTTGATCCGGTCTATGGCACCATGGCGAAGGATGTGGTCACCATAGAGGGTGCAGAGCAGGTGTTCCATGTGGATACCGGTGTCTACCAGGGTGAACTGGAGAATGTGATCGGCAGCAATGCCATGGCAGTGGTGAATCTGGTAAACAGTGAGCGGGCAAAGGCAGGTCTGGCTGAACTCAGAGTGACCATGCGGGTGCAGCGGGCAGCAGAGACACGGGCTCAGGAGCTGATCACGCAGTTTTCTCATACCAGACCCAACGGGACAAGCTGCTTCACCGCTCTGGATGAAAATGGCGTGGAACGCAGAGGCGCAGGGGAGAATATTGCTGCCGGGTATAATTCGCCGGAAAACGTAGTGAACGGATGGATGAGCAGTTCCGGGCATCGTGCCAATATATTGGGTAATTTCACGCATATCGGGGTGGGATACCACTATAATGCGAATACTGTTTACGGGCATTATTGGACACAGCTTTTTATCAACAGATAAGAGCAGGCTTTTTTCTATATTTTTATTATAAAAATATTGCAAATTCCATAGAAAATAGGTACAATGACTTAGGAACAAATGGCGTAACGGCGGTCTGCAGTATAGACTCACGATCTAAGGCATTTGCCGGGCAGACCGCTTTTCATGGAAACCGGCTTTTGGTAAGGAGATATCCGAACAGCTGCCGGGCGGAGTGAAATAGGATAGCAGTTTGGTTAAGTTGAAACAGGAAAGAGGCAGGAAGATGAAGATTATCATGTTGGGCGCGCCTGGCGCCGGCAAGGGAACCCAGGCGAAAATGATCGCTGAGAAATACGGGATTCCCCATGTGTCAACCGGAGATATTTTCCGGGCGAATATCAAGAACGGGACAGAGCTTGGCAGGGAGGCAAAGCAGTATATGGATCAGGGACTTCTGGTTCCGGATGAGCTGACAGTGAAGATCCTTCTGGACAGAGTTGCCCAGGACGACTGTAAGAACGGTTATGTGCTGGACGGATTCCCAAGGACCATCCCTCAGGCCGAGGTGCTGGATGAGGCTTTGGAGAAGCTGAACGAGAAGATTGACTATGCGGTGGATGTGGATGTTCCCGATGAGAACATCGTGAAAAGAATGTCAGGGAGACGCGCATGTCTGAAATGCGGCGCAACTTACCATATCGAGCATATACCGCCGAAGCAGGAGGGCGTATGCGATACCTGCGGCAGTGAGCTGGTGCTTCGGGACGACGACAGACCCGAGACGGTGCAGAACCGTCTGAAAGTGTACCATGACCAGACTCAGCCCCTGATAGAGTATTATACCCGGAAGGACATCTTGAAGACCGTGGACGGAACACTGGAAATGCAGGATGTATTCCATGCCATCACGGATATTCTGGGATAGGGAAGATATTTTGTTATGGCGATAATAATAAAGACAGAGGAACAGATTAAGCTGATCAGAGAATCCTGCAGGCGGCTGGCTCTTGTGCATAAGGAGCTGGAAGAATTTATCCGTCCCGGGATATCGACCAGAGAGATAGACATCAAAGGGGACAGCCTGATACGCAAGCTGGGAGGGATCCCCAATTTCCTCCATTATAATGGATATCCGGCAAGCATCTGCATATCCGTCAATGATGAGGTGGTACATGGCATACCCAATAAGAGGCGGATACTTCAGGAAGGGGATATTGTCAGTCTGGACGCCGGGATGATCTATAAAGGATATCATTCAGACCAGGCCAGGACCCATGCGGTGGGAAAGATCACCCCGGAAGCGCAGCAGCTTATTGACGTGACCAGAGAAAGCTTTTTCGCAGGTATAAAGATGGCAAAAGCCGGGAATCATCTCTTTGACATATCAAATGCCATCGCATCTTATGTGAAGCCATATCATTACGGTATTGTGCGGGAACTGGTGGGGCATGGCGTGGGTACAAGGCTTCACGAGGATCCCCAGGTTCCGAATTTTGCACAGTTGAAGCGTGGGCCAAAACTCCGGCCGGGAATGACGCTTGCCATTGAACCCATGATCAACATGGGCAGGGCCGATGTGGAATGGCTGGATGACAACTGGACTGTGGTGACGGAAGATGGTTCGCTTTCAGCGCATTATGAGAATACGATCCTGATCACGGACGGCGAGCCTGAGATTCTGACCATGTATTGAGAAAGGCAGCAGGCAGTGACAGGAGACAGATATGATAGGACAGCTGGCGACATCCAGAGCCGGGCATGACAAGGATCGGCTCTATGTTATTGTAGCACAGAAGGACGACGATGTTTATCTGTGTGACGGAGACTTGCGTCCGCCCGATAAGCCGAAAAAAAAGCGCAGGAAACATATTCAGCCGATAAATACTTATGTGGACCACGATCTGCGCGCCAGGCTGCTTGGCGGAGAAAAAGTATATGGGGAAGAGATAAAGCATGCGCTGAAGCAGTATATGAAGCAGGCTCATATTCAGCAGAGCGGCTGAGCGGCTGCGGACATGCGCGGAATTGTAAAACAGCATATACGGAACTGTAAATGGAGGAAATATATGTCTAAAAGTGATGTAATTGAAATTGAAGGTGTAGTCGTAGAGAAGCTGCCCAATACCATGTTCCAGGTGGAACTGGAGAACGGCCACAGGGTGCTGGCACACATCAGCGGCAAGCTTCGCCAGAATTTTATCCGTATCCTTCCGGGGGACAGGGTGACGCTGGAGCTGTCGCCGTATGATCTGAGCAAGGGACGTATTATCTGGAGAGACAAATAGAGCGCGGACGCCGCTGCGGAAAAAGTGCGGTAAAGGACGTTTACTGTTCTCGGCAGGGCCGTGAACAGTAGCAAAGGCCGAAAATATCAGAAAAATTGTGTAAATGGGGGGTTGCAAAACAAACCCCCTTATGTTATAATACAAGACGGTCTTTTTTGAAAGGAGGGTTTAACGTGAAGGTTAGATCATCAGTAAAGCCAATGTGCGAAAAATGTAAGATCATCAAGAGAAAAGGACGCATCAGAGTAATCTGTGAGAATCCGAAGCATAAGCAGAGACAGGGATAATCACCGCTTGCCGCTGTGCTGAGGCACAGAGTAAGCTATGTGAGTTCTTGTCCCGTTATATGTGCGGCTGAACCAATGCCGGTAAATGAATTACTGTGCATTGATTATCATAAAACCGGGATAGAGCTTGCTGGAGATTACTTCTTGATACCAGGATGAAAAGATTTAGTTTGTTCTGGAAAGATCGGATAGGATCAGACAAGCGTCCGATTGGGTGAAGGCCCCAATCAATTAGTAACAGGAAATGCGCATAATAAGGGAGTGCCTCCAAATAACTGATACGAGTATAAAGCCGTTCTCTTTATATTTCCAGGCTTTTTCCTGAAGAAGTTGTATCAGCTTTTTACGGCAATTCCTAACAGACCAGAATGTGCGCAGAAAATGGAGGAAATGTAAATGGCTCGTATCGCAGGTGTTGACTTACCCAGAGAGAAACGAATTGAGATCGGTCTGACTTATGTCTACGGAATCGGCAGGACCACCTCTAACAAGATCCTGGCAGAGGCTGGTGTAAATCCTGATACCAGGGTTCGGAACATTACCGATGACGAAGTAAAGCGGATTTCGGAAGCTATCGAGAAGCTTAACGTGACGGTGGAGGGTGATCTGAGACGTGAGATTGCTCTGAACATCAAGCGTCTTCAGGAAATCGGCTGCTACAGGGGGATCCGTCACCGTAAGGGACTGCCTGTTCGCGGTCAGAACACCAAGAACAATGCAAGAACCCGCAAGGGACCCAAGAGAACCGTTGCTAACAAGAAGAAGTAAGGTTCATGTAACTGTAAAAAGATGAGAAAGTAGGTTAGTTTAAAAATGGCTAAACAGGTTGCAAAAAAAGTAACGAAGAAGCGCGTTAAGAAAAACGTTGAACGTGGACAGGCACATATCCAGTCTTCTTTTAATAATACGATCGTTACCCTGACAGATACGGAAGGGAACGCATTGAGCTGGGCAAGTGCCGGTGGTCTGGGATTTAGAGGTTCAAGGAAATCTACTCCGTATGCTGCGCAGATGGCAGCAGAGACAGCTACAAAGGCTGCACTTATACATGGACTGAAATCCGTAGATGTATTTGTAAAGGGTCCGGGGTCAGGGCGTGAGGCCGCGATCAGAGCATTGTCCGCATGCGGACTGGAAGTGATCAGCATCCGTGACGTAACACCTGTTCCTCACAATGGATGCCGTCCTCCCAAGAGACGCCGTGTTTAGTGCGAAGCGCTTTTCGAAGGCGCCAAAGTACGCCGCCTGAGAATAATGTGTTTCGCACGAAAGTATCGTGAGAGCGATCCATTCGGGTTGAAGCAGATTGGGAATCAATTGAATTTGTTGGAAGAAGGTGCAGCCAGGCACTGTAAACAGACAGGAAAGAAGAGGAAGAGTAACAATGGCAGTAAATCGCGTACCCGTATTAAAGAGATGCAGAGCTTTGGGACTGGAGCCGTCTTATCTGGGATATGACAAGAAGTCCAGGAGACAGAACGCGAGGGCAGGCAAGAAGGTCAGTGAGTATGGCCTGCAGCTCCGTGAGAAGCAGAAAGCAAAGTTTATCTACGGCGTTCTGGAGAAGCCTTTCCGTAATTATTACAATAAGGCAGACAGAATGAAGGGCATGACCGGTGAAAACCTGATGATTATGTTGGAGAGAAGACTTGATAATGTAATATTCAGGATGGGGTTTGCCAGGACGAGAAGAGAGGCAAGACAGGTTGTAGGCCACAAGCATGTATTGGTAAACGGCAAGATGGTGAATATTCCTTCTTATTTGATCAAGGCAGGCGATGTGATCGAGATCAGCGAGAAAGCAAGGTCTCTGCAGAGGTATAAAGACATCGTTGAAGTGACCGGCGGCAGATTGGTGCCGGAATGGATGGATGTTGATATCGAAGGATTAAAGGGAAGTATCAAGAACCTTCCCACCAGAGAGATGATTGATGTTCCTGTAAATGAAATGCTTATTGTCGAGTTGTACTCCAAGTAAGCCCTGCTGGCCTCTGAGGCCATATATCTTCCGGATGGCGGAGATATATGGCTTTGGAGTGCTTGTGTCGAAGGAATTGTCGACAGACACTTCCTTTATGCAATGAAAAATGTGGCTCTTTTTCATTGTAATGTATAACATCAAAAAGGAGGGTATTCGAGTGTTTGATTTTGAAAGACCAAATATTGAGGTTGCCGAGATTTCAGAAGACAAGAAGTATGGCAGGTTTGTAGTCGAACCTCTGGAAAGAGGCTATGGTATCACTCTCGGTAATTCCCTGAGGAGGATCATGCTTTCTTCTCTGCCCGGAGCAGCGGTAAGTCAGATCAAAGTGGAGGGTGTTCTTCATGAGTTCAGCGCCATTCCCGGGGTGAAGGAGGACGTGACGGAGATTGTCATGAACCTTAAGAGCCTTGCCATCAAGAACAACAGCGAGACCAATGAAGCCAAAACCGCATATATCGAATATGAAGGGGAAGGCATCGTACATGCTTCTGATATCCAGGTGGATCAAGATATCGAGATTTTGAACCCGGATCTGGTAATTGCCACGCTGAGCGGCAAGGATGCGAAGCTCTATATTGAACTTACCATTACCAGAGGCCGTGGTTATGTAAGTGCCGAGAAGAACAAACACGAGGATTTACCGATTGGTGTGATTGCGATTGATTCCGTTTACACACCGGTTGAAAGAGTAAATGTAACGGTGGAGAATACCCGCGTGGGTCAGATTACGGATTACGATAAGCTGACGCTCGATGTGTTTACGAACGGTACCCTGGTTCCGGACGAGGCAGTCAGCCTTGCCGCAAAGGTGCTGAGTGAACATTTAAGTCTTTTCATTGATCTGTCCGAAAACGCCAAGACCGCAGAGGTCATGGTGGAGAAAGAGGACGATGAGAGGGAGAAAGTTCTTGAAATGAGCATTGATGAGCTGGAACTTTCTGTCCGTTCCTTTAACTGCTTGAAGAGGGCCGGTATCAATACGGTGGAAGAATTGTGTAACAGAACTTCAGAGGATATGATGAAGGTTCGTAATCTGGGCCGGAAGTCACTGGAAGAAGTATTGGCCAAATTGAAAGAACTTGGTCTGCAGCTGAATCCCAGCGAAGAGTGAAGTGTGAAAAGATTTTCTAAGCGGTCAAAGTACGCCCGTTAAGAAGACCTAAGTTTCACACAGAAGAATGCCCAAAGCGCGGGCATTTTTCCGGAAACATGCAATTTGAAGCAAGATATTCCGCAGGCGGTAAGTCCAATGAGGGCGCTTGCGGTTCATCTCTGGAAGGCGGCTGGAAGCTGCCGGCATTCGGTAAGTAAGTCCAAAGAGCGTGGCCGGATGCAGTATAAAAAGAGAAAGGAAAATAAAAGATCATGGCAAAGTACAGAAAACTTGGAAGAACCTCCTCACAGAGGAAGGCATTGCTGAGAAATCAGGTGACAGCATTACTGCAGCACGGAAAAATCGTTACCACTGAGGCGAGAGCCAAGGAAGTAAAGAAGATTGCCGAAGGGCTGATCGCCATGGCTGTCAGGGAGAGAGATAACTATGATACCGTAACCGTAAGCGCTAAGGTCCCTGTAAAGGATAAGGACGGCAAGCGCGTAAAGGAAGTGGTAGACGGCAAAAAAGTAACCAAATATGAGACCGTTGAGAAGGAGATCAAGAAGGATCAGCCTTCCAGGATGCATGTGAGACGTAAGATATTAAGTGTACTGTATCCCGTTGTGGAGGTACCTGCGGAAGTTGCGGGAAGAAAGCGCAACACAAAGGAAGTGGACCTGGTTGCCAGGCTTTTTGAGGAATATGGACCGAAGTATGCGGACCGCAAGGGCGGCTACACCAGAATCGTCAAGATTGGTCCCCGTAAGGGCGATGCCGCTATGGAAGTTATTCTGGAGCTGGTATAAGTCTGCGGTATATTTGAGGATAAGTAAGGATCAGGAAGCACAATTACTGAGAGAGAAAGTGGGGGAGTCAATGCGAGAGTATTGGCTCCCTTTCTTCCATGTGTCTGATACCGCCTGCTGCGGGTTGGTTCATTGTTCGTGTCGGAGTGATGACAGGTCGGCTATTTTGCCTTCTGGAAATGCTGATAGTCTTTTACATTATTCCAGTTGCCGCCCCAGGTAAAGCCGTGTTGTATGAACAGTTTATAACAAAGGTCGTTTTCGTCGATCTTATATGGAAAATTGACGGAACGGTCCGCGTAAGCTGCAGCGGAGGTCGGCAGCACCGTTTCTTCACCGGTTTTCGCATAGGTAATATAGGGGTTGTAGAGCGGATTAATGTCAATCGCCAGTCCCAGGGCGTGCCTGGACAGACTGGTACTGCCTTCCACAGGGCGGTAATTGAAGCAGGAAGTATTGTTGTCTTCCATTGAGGCGTTATCGTCACCGTCATATTCATCGATCAGCAGTACCTTCTCCAGCTGATATTCATTTCGGTAGAGTTCGTAAAAGATTTCCACCAGGTCCTGGGCAATGAATTCGTTGCAGATCAGTTCCCCTTCTGCGGGATTTCCTTCAAAATCATAGTGCAGAATGTGGACATAGCGAAGCTCCCCGAAGGTAATCTCCGGAGCACTTTCGTCTGCAGCGCCTTCGGAAGCCGGAAAGGAAATGCCGGTGATATAGCGGCACAGCTGAGTAGACAGCGGCTCGTAATAAAAGCCTTCTTCCAGTGTAACGCGCTGTTCCAGTTGGGAGCTGTCGTTCAGGGAGGCCCCGGTGAGCTGAGTGGGAGCCGAGAGGACAGTTTCCGGACGGGGAGTCGCGGAGGTGTGGGAGCTGTCTGGATCCGGAGTCTGTGACCCTGCGGCAAAATGGGAGTCGTTCTCTGTCTCTGGATCCGGAGAAAAGGGAGAAGAGGAATGCTCCGGAGAAGTTTTATCTGCATCCGGGGAGGGGGCAGCAGTGAGAAGCGGTTCTGGTGACTGCGTTAACGGGATGTTCTGAAGCCTGGCATATTCGGTCAGACTCATGGAATCTCTGCGCAGATATTTGGAAAGACCGGTGGCGATGACTACTATGCCCGCCAGAATGACCCCCATCTTTAATATTTTATCTCTATCCATGAAAAACTCCTTTCAACAGGAAGGGCAATGATCAGCTTCTTCTGTTTAGGATAGCACAAGAAGGGAATTTTGTAAATTCCTGTTTTATTTGCTGGGGGCAGGCAATTTCGCTGTTAATGCTTAGAAATTGTCGGTGCTGCCAGGCGTGTTCACTCGCTTTTGCGTGACAAACCCGAGACAGCGTGTTGCGCGTCTGCTGCTGTGAACGGTAACAAAACATTCTCCTTTCTGCAAAAACAGTTGTAATTGCGCTGAAAATTTAATATAATGTGAGTCAGTGAGCAGAGGACCGCAGGTCTCAGGGAGAAAATCATAACGGAAGAAAGGAATTCCATGGGAATTGTCAGAACAGAAAAATTAACATACGAATATATCAGGCGGGATGAAGAAGGAAATGTGGAGGGGATCACCACAGCTGTGGATCAGGTGGATCTGGATGTGGAACCGGGAGAATTTCTCGCGATTCTTGGCCATAACGGTTCCGGAAAATCTACGCTTGCCAAGCATATCAATGCCATACTGTATCCTGCGGAAGGAACCGTGTGGGTGGACGGGATGGATACCGGTGACGAATCCATGGTCTGGAATATCCGTCAGACTGCAGGCATGGTATTTCAGAATCCGGACAACCAGATCATAGGACAGGTAGTGGAAGAGGATGTGGGATTCGGACCTGAAAACATGGGGGTGCCTACCAGGGAGATCTGGGAGCGGGTGGAAGAGAGCCTGAAAGCGGTAGGAATGTATGAATATCGCAAGCATTCGCCCAATAAGCTTTCCGGCGGGCAGAAACAGAGGGTTTCCATTGCCGGCGTATTGGCCATGCACCCCAAATGCATCGTGCTGGACGAGCCTACGGCCATGCTGGACCCCAGGGGGCGTAAGGAGGTTATCCGTGCTGTCCGGGGACTGAACCAGGTAGAAGGGATCACTGTGATACTGATCACCCATTATATGGAAGAGATCGTCCATGCCGACAGAGTGTTTGTCATGGACAGCGGAAAGATCGCCATGGAAGGAACGCCCAGGGAGATTTTTTCACAGGTTGAAAAGCTGAAAAGTCTGAGGCTGGATGTGCCGCAGGTGACGCTTCTGGCCTATGAGCTGCAGCAGAGAGGAATTGCGCTGCCGGACGGTATCCTGACCACGGAGGAGCTGGCGGATGCGCTTTGCCGTCTGGCCGGTGGGAAGGGCAGAATTTCCTGAACGGGCCGAAACCTGCGGGCTGTATCAGACTTATGGGGAAGATGCGAAAGGAAAAAACGAAAAAGAGGTAATGTATGTCGATTATTTTGGATCATATCAGCTATGTGTATGGAGGGGACACACCTCTGGAGGTAAGAGCGCTGGATGATGTCTGCCTGCAGATCCCGGACGGGCAGTTTCTGGGGATCATAGGGCATACCGGTTCCGGAAAATCTACTCTGGTGCAGCATATGAACGGTCTGCTGAAAGCAACTTCGGGACATATCTATTTTAACGGCGAAGACATTTACGACAAGGATTTCAGTATGAAAAAGCTGCGCAGCAAGGTGGGATTGGTGTTCCAGTATCCCGAGTATCAGTTGTTTGAGATAGATGTGCTCAGCGACGTATGCTTTGGACCGAAAAATCTGGGGCTGAGCAGGAAGGAAGCGGAATTGAAGGCTGCCGGGGCGCTTCGGAAGGTGGGGCTGCCCATGGAACTGTACTACCAGTCTCCTTTTGAGCTTTCCGGCGGACAGAAGCGGAGGGTGGCGATTGCCGGGGTGCTGGCCATGGAGCCGGAAGTCCTGATCCTGGATGAACCCACTGCAGGGCTGGATCCGAAAGGAAGAGATGAAATCCTGCATCAGATCAAGCAGCTGCAGACGGAGACGGGAATGACGATCTTACTGGTGTCACACAGTATGGAGGATGTGGCGGAATATGTGGACAGAATTGTTGTCATGAACAGAGGCAGGGTTCTGTATGATGATGTGCCGAAGAAGGTATTTTCGCACTATAAGGAGCTGGAGGCGATCGGATTGGCGGCTCCTCAGGTGACGTACATCCTGCATGAGCTGAAAAGCAGGGGCTTCGATGTAGATACTGCCTCAACTACCATAGAGGAGGCGGCGGAGACTGTAAGCAGGGCTGTTCTGGGACGGTAATATGGAAGTGTCTGCAAACAACTGCTGCAGGTTTATAGTATTTTATGGTCTTTCCGGGCTTTTTCCTGAACAGATCGCAGCAGTTTTTTGCGACAATTTCAGTGCGGTTGTTGTGGAGGGCAGTATTTCCTGCGGTGAAACAGGAGTATTTGGGGAGATGTGAAAAGCGGTATGCTCCGGGCCGGGACAAGGGCGGAGGATTACAGAAAAAAGAAATACGCATGGCTGCCGGAGGAAGAAATGGCAGGGCAGATGCGGTGGTTTGGGTAGGGAATGATATGCTGAGAGATATTACAATAGGACAATACTATCAGACGGAGTCGCTGATACATAAGATGGATCCCAGGGTAAAGCTGGGAGGTACGCTGCTTTATATTATATCGCTGTTTTTCTTTCGGAATTTCTGGGGATATGTGGCCGCGGCGTGTTTTCTGGGGCTTGTCATCCGACTGTCTCATGTACCGTTTCGATTTATGGTAAAGGGGATGAAATCAATCCTGTTTTTGCTGCTGATCACTGTGGTCTTTAATCTGTTTCTGATACCGGGCACGGAGCTTGTATCGTTTTGGAAATTGACCATTACAGTCGAGGGCTTAAAGACAGCTGTTACCATGGCCATCCGGCTTACGCTGCTGATCATAGGTTCCTCTGTCATGACATTGACTACGACGCCCAATAATCTGACGGACGGCATGGAGAAAATGATGAAGCCGCTGAAGGTGTTTCATGTGCCGGTGCATGAGGTGGCGATGATCATGTCCATTGCGCTGCGGTTTATTCCCATTTTAATGGAAGAAACGGATAAGATCATGAAAGCCCAGATCGCCAGGGGAGCGGATTTCGAGAGCGGCAGTCTGATCAAACGGGCCAGAGCGCTGGTGCCGCTGCTGGTGCCGCTGTTTATCTCTGCTTTCCGCAGGGCCAATGATCTGGCAATGGCGATGGAGGCCAGGTGTTACCGGGGCGGGGACGGCAGGACGAAGATGAAGCCGCTGGTGTACCGGAGGCAGGACAGAGTGGGGTATCTGTGCATATTTCTGTATCTGGTTGTCAGCATAACCGCAGGCAGGTTGGGATGAAGATACATGGAAGTTTTTGCGGCAGCTATCTTTTGGATCTGTTTTGTTTATGAGTGTGGGCAGCAGTCAGCTTTCGGAGGTTTACGTGGGTGTGCAGCTGCTGCATGAAATTTTTACTGCACGCAGTTGAAATTTGCAGTAAACAACGACGAAAGGCCGCCGGCCGCATCTGCCCGCCGTGGACAGATTCGTAAATTCCGGCGGTTTTGCGTATAAGGCAAAAGAAAGAACATGAGAGGAATGCTTGAAATAAATGGAAAAGAAACGTGTCCGTATAACGGTTGCATATGACGGGACAAATTATCATGGCTGGCAGCTGCAGGACAATGGGATCACCATTGAGGAGGAGCTGAACCGATGCCTGACAGAGCTGTTGGGGGAGGAAATTAAAGTGATCGGCGCAAGCCGCACGGATTCAGGGGTACATGCGTTGGGAAATGTGGCGGTATTTGATACGGTTAACCGTATGCCGGCGAAGAAGATTTCGTATGCACTGAACCAGAGACTGCCGGAGGATATCCGGATCCAGAAGTCCGAGGAGGTGCTGCCGGACTGGCATCCAAGGCACTGTGAGAGCCGCAAGACCTATGAATACCGGATCTACAGAGGAGAATTTCCCATGCCGGTGAAGAGATTGTATTCTCATTTTATTTATACACCTCTCGATGTCGGGAGGATGCGGGAGGCGTCCGCCTACCTGGAGGGGGAGCATGATTTCAAAAGCTTCTGCCAGACGGGGGCGCAGGTGGAGAGCACTGTCCGTACCCTGTACTCCCTGTGGGTGGAGGAGCAGGATTCCGATCTGGTCATCAGAGTGTGCGGAAGCGGATTCCTGTATAACATGGTTCGGATCATTGCCGGGACGCTGATTGAGGTGGGCCAGGGAAAGAGGGAGCCGGAATCCATGCTGCAGGTGCTGAGCGCCCTGGACAGGAGCGCGGCAGGGCCGACTGCGCCGGCAAACGGCCTGACGCTGGTAAAGTATGAGTTTATGTCCTGAAGCAGTAGTGCATTTGAGGCTGCAGGAAGATGATTTTTAAGAATTTTATGGAAAAAGTGATTGACACAACGGAGCTGCTATAGTAAAATAATCAAGTGTGACAACGTTTCGAAATGTTTTGTCAAAGCCCCGACAAAGCATTTGAAATAGAAGAGAAAAGTGTTGCGGGAAGCCGTGGGACGTAGCCGGACATCTGCGGAGCAGGGCGGGTACGCAACAGATATGAGTCTGCTGAAACTGACTCGGGAAAAATGCAATGCGGAGGGAACGTAATGAATACATTTATGGCTAGTCCAGCTACCATCGATAGAAAATGGTATGTAGTAGACGCTGAAGGCATGACTTTAGGCCGCCTTGCCTCGGAGGTTGCGAAGGTTTTGAGAGGAAAGAACAAACCGATCTTCACACCTCATATGGACACTGGCGACTATGTGATCATTGTCAATGCGGAGAAGGTTAAAGTAACCGGAAAGAAGCTTGACCAGAAGGTATATTATCATCATTCCGGTTATGTGGGAGGCCTGAAAGAGACCACTCTGAAAGAGAAGTTGGCCAAGAAGCCTGAACAGGTGATTGAACTGGCAGTTAAGGGAATGCTTCCCAAGGGACCTTTAGGAAGGCAGATGTACAGAAAGCTTTTTGTATATGCGGGACCTGAACACAATCACGCAGCTCAGAAGCCTGAGACACTGACATTCTAAGGGATAGGAGGATAAAGATAAATCATGGCTAAGACAGAGAAATACTATGGTACTGGCAGAAGAAAGAAATCCGTAGCAAGAGTATATTTGACACCCGGCAAGGGAGATGTCGTTATCAATAAGAGAAGCATGGACGAGTATTTCGGGTTGGAGACTTTGAAAGTGATCGTTCGTCAGCCTTTCGTGGCGACCGGTACGACAGAGAAGTTTGATGTGTTGGTGAATGTACGCGGCGGCGGCTATACCGGCCAGGCAGGCGCTATCAGGCATGGAATTGCAAGAGCGCTGCTTCAGGTTGATTCCGATTACAGACCGCTTCTGAAGAAGGAAGGCTTCCTTACGAGAGATCCTCGTATGAAAGAGAGAAAGAAGTACGGTCTGAAGGCTGCAAGACGTGCGCCTCAGTTCTCCAAGAGATGACAAGTGGAATATTTCAATCCCCAGAACATATATGTTTTGGGGATTTTGTCTGTTTTTTGTATAAAATGCCAGTAGATATTTAGTAGAAAATGAATATAATATAAGTAAGAAGTTCGATTGAACCTCTTACTATTTTGCCGGGACTGCATATCGGCTTAAATAGAAAAGGTGCAGATACAAATATTTTGCAATTTGGGTAGTATGAGTAAAGAGAAGGTCTCCATTAACCTTTGGTAGTCAATCCATAAAGAGATGAACATTAAAGAGGGTCTCCATTAACCTACGGTAATCAATCCGTAAAGAGATGAACATTAACGAGTGGGAAGTTGGCATAACTTCCCACATTTTTTTAGCAAAGAGGAGTTGTGCGATGTTTAAACTTGATAGGAATATGAAGTTTATAAACATAGATTCAGATTATGTTAAAATGTTAAATCTGGCATGTCCAGAAGTGTATTATAAATCAGCAGGTTATGAAAATAAGCCATACATAGGTATTTTGATAAATGAAGAAAATCGGTCATATGTAATTCCGTTAACAGCTAAAATGACGCAAAAGATTATACTTTGTGTCAAGAAAAAGAGATTCTATAATAAATTCAAAAATCTATCAAAAATAACTGTCAACCGGAAATCTGACTGCTGACTGACTGCTATGACACTGAAATGGATCTGGTCTTTTGCCAAGGTCGATATTGCAAAACATGTAAAAATCTAGTATAATAGGGGCCAAAGAAGATGCTGCGAGGGAGAGTGGCACAAAGTATAATCCTTTGCGTCACAAGAAGGGGGATAATTACCGTGTATACGGCGATTCAGGAGATGAGAGACAAACGGGGAGAAAGACTTATTCTGCATAGCCCTAATATTGTAAATTTGTGCATTGATTCTTATGATGATGAAAAGCAGTGCGGCAGATTGTATCATCAGTACACAGATCACATGATTCTGTTTTCATCATTATTTGAGGCACTGGACAGGATGGATCGGATGTATGATGAGATACAGTTTCCTCAGGCTGCTGTCAGATTCCGGAGTTTTAACGAGACCCGGAAAAACAAAAGCTGGTGCAACGGAAACCGGGGGAGAGCGAAAAGGCCGGCTTCCCAGGGCCAACGGATGGAGCCGGAGGAAATGACGGCACCTCATAAGGCGTTTCCGGAAGAAACAGCAATACCGGAGGGCCGGCAGGCGCCCGGAGGGAATTCGGCCAGGCCGGTAGAGACATTTGACCAGGTGATCGGGCACAGAGGGGAGGATGCTACATTCATTATCCGTGTGCAGTACAGACAGTATTCCAGCTGGCAGGGTGAGGTGACATGGCTGGACGGGGAGAGCAGGCTGCCGTTTGGGAGTGTACTGGAACTTGTCAGGTTCATTGACAATGCGATGAATGCATCGGAAAAGGGAGCGACAGGATCAGGAAGGCGGTCCCGGCTGCTGAACCAGGGAATCGGGAGGGAAAATGGGATCAGAGCAGATGCGTTTTCCACGGTAAATGGCGATGGGAGATAGAAAAGTTGTTTATTTTGGGCTGCTGGGTGTGTTTTCCTATGGTAAGCGGCAAATAATCGGCGTCTATAAAAGGAGCGCTGCCTGTGATATCGT
>CAJUFB010000009.1 GCA_910585805.1 uncultured Acetatifactor sp. | reverse complement strand
GTGAGGAAAAATTTCATGTGGTACTACTTTTTCTCTCATCTAGGGATTAATATGTCTGCGCAGGCAAAGCATACGCCATTCTCCTGCGCCTCCCCCTTATCTTCTATAGAATTGCCGGCAGATAACTGATACGGCCCGTATCGGAAAAAGCCTGCCTGTATCCGTTATCGCGAACGCTTCCTATTCTCCGCCTGTCAGCGTAGTCCCACCTTCCTTTTCATGCGCAGCATCAATCAGCTTTACAAGCTCCAGGATGCTTTCAAAATATGTCCTTTTACCGGTATCCATCCATACCACCTCTCCCTGCCAGCTGGAATTCTGACGGTACTGTACCCGGACGATAAATGTGGCGTCCCTGCCTCTGTGGCTGATCACATCATCGAACGATTCCACGGAACGGTCTTCTCTCATACAGATCCCCCTGCCGCGTCGCTTTCTGCTGCCCTCCGGCAGAAAGCTGCGTGTCTCAGTGGAAGCAAAAGGATACTGGAGCGCATCATACAGGTCCTCCATCTTCTCAAGAGCTTCAAACAGAGAGGTAAAAGCAGCCGGACCTCCCAGATACTGGCTCCACAGTTCTCCGCACTGCTTTTCCTCATCATAAGTATCTATACACAGATTCACCACATTGCGGCTGTGATAAATCCTTCCCGCGCAATTCCCCATTTCTCCTCCCCGGGCATAAAAGCCCGCCAAATGACGCAAAGGAATACACTTTGCGACAAATCCTGAAATAACTCAGTTATATAGATTTATTATACTCGATTTCCTGCTGTTTTGCAACACGAAATATGCCGTCATGTCGCCAGAAAATCAGGGCAGGCAGCATTCAGCACTGGTGCAAAGGGAGATTTCTTCGGTAAACTAATAACCATACCAAAAGAGGAGGTGCCGTAATATGGCAAAAAGAGAAAATGTACATTTACGAAAGGATGGCCGTTACGAAGCCCGTTACATAAAAGGACGGGACGATGAGGGAAAGCTCATCTACGGCTTCTGCTATGCCAGGAGCTATGAGGAAGCGAAGAAAAAGGCGGAGGAAGCCCACATGGCACAGGGACGGACAGATCCCGACATTGAAAGTACCTTCGGCGATTTCTGTGACAGCTGGCTGGCGGCAAACCGCGCAGGGCTGAAGCTGTCCAGCCATGCCAAATACAGGACAGATCTGTGCAATCATCTGAAGCCTTACTTCGGAGCCAGACTGCCCCGGGAGATCACGCCGGAAATGCTGGACGGATTTACGCAGATGCTGCTGCATGACAAAAAACTCTCGCCCAAAACGGTCCGGGACCTTCTGGTACTGTTTCATTCCGTTTTTTCCTATATAGAGAGAAGGACAGGACAGCAGCTGAGGAAGCCTGAGATCATCTACCCAAAGGATCCCAGGAAAGCCGTGCGGGTACTGGACCGGACCGAGGAAGCCGTGCTTTTAAAATGTCTCGCCCATGAGATGGATCTGTACAAATTCGGTGTCTATCTGGCGCTGCGAACCGGGATGCGGCTGGGGGAGATCTGTGCTCTCAGGTGGTGTGACATTTCCGTTCAGTCTTCCACCATCTCCGTCTGCCATACGGTACAGCGCATCAAATGCCAGAATGCCGACGGGGATTTCAGGACAGAGCTGGTGATCGGTACACCCAAAAGCGACAGCTCCTTCCGCGAGATTCCACTGATGCCGGATATCGAGGCTCTGTGCAGTCATTTTGCGCCTGCGCTTCAGGAAGCCTTCGTCCTTACGGGTACGAAAAAGTGTATGGATCCCCGAAAGCTGCAGCGCCGTCTGCAAAGATATCTGACGGAATGCGGTATCAGCGAGGCGCATTTTCATACCCTTCGCCATACTTTTGCAACCCGCTGTGTGGAGGTCGGTTTCGATGTAAAGACTTTGAGCGAGATCCTGGGGCATTCCAATACCAATATCACGCTGAATAAATATGTGCATCCCAACATGATGCTGAAACGGGAAAACATGAACAAGCTGAAGTCCGTAATATGCCTGTGACAGCCCGGTAAAGAAGTCATTTTCAGCAGTCAGACCACAGTCACAAACCCCGGAGTCAGGTCTTTCATACCCGGACAAAATGCAGAAAGCATATGCTTTTACAGCTTTTTCACCGGCGCGCCGGCAAGTGTCGCAAAGTGTATTCCTTTACGTCATTCCGCCTCCGGAAACAGGATCTCTCAGTACGGCTCACCTTCCACAGGTCCAATGGCTCCGCCGATCCTGAACGCTCCGGATATGACAGCGCCCCCATGCAAAAAGACTACAGGACAGTCTGACTGGCCACCTTGCATGAAAGTCTGGGGGTTCACTTTGATGATGCACACAAACCCGCAGGAAAAGCGGGTTTGGCACACAGCTGTCTTGCCGAATAAGCAGGGGAGCTCATTTTGACCGCGCGATTTCCGCAGGCAGGATTCAGGGCTTTCACAGTAAAAGGGGATTTAGAAATGGAAAAAAGGACAGACAAAAAGACGGAACCGCTTCTATATTTCAGAAGATTTCCGTCTCCTTTTTGCAGTTACAGGTCTGTTTCCGCTGAACAACCATACTTTGCATATCTGAAACCACAGCACACAGAAGAGACTTTCAGACACTATGAATCTCAAAACAAACGCTCCATCACATCCTGCACCGTCCTCACGCCGATGATCTCGATCCCTGCGCCCCTGCGGCATTCCTCCGCGCACACCCAGGGCAGGATACAGGTCTCAAAGCCCAGCCGCTCCGCCTCCGCCACGCGCTGCTTCGCCATGCTTACGCCCCGGACTTCGCCGCTTAGCCCCACCTCTCCGAACGCTGTCAGCCGGGTGCTCATCACACAGTTCCGGAAACTGGACAGCACTGCGATCACGATCCCCAGGTCAATGGCCGGCTCCAGTATCTTCATCCCTCCCGTGATATTGACATAGGCGTCACAGGCGGAAAGCTGTATTCCCAAACGCTTCTCCAGCACCGCCATCAGAAGGTTCATCCGGTTGAAATCCGTGCCCGTGGCCTGCCTCCTGGGAATGCCGAAATTGCTGTGACATACCAGAGCCTGTATCTCCACCAGCAGCGGCCTGGTTCCTTCCATGGTACAGACCACCACGGAGCCGCTGGCATTTTCCGGCCTGCCGTTCAGCATGTACTCCGAGGCATTCTCCACCTCCATAAGTCCCTGCTCCCGCATCTCGAACACTCCTATCTCATTGGTGGAGCCGAAACGGTTCTTCACTCCCCGCAGGATGCGGTAGGAAGCATGCCTGTCTCCCTCAAAGTACAGCACCGCATCCACCATGTGCTCCAGCACCCTGGGTCCCGCCACGGTGCCCTCCTTGGTCACATGCCCGACAATGAGAATGGACACGCCCAGCCCCTTTGACAGCTGCAGCAGGCCGGCGGTGGATTCCCTCACCTGGGACACGCTTCCGGGCGCGGCGGAGACGGATTCATTGTACATGGTCTGTATGGAATCGATGACCACTGCTTCCGGCTTTCGATTGCGGATGACATCCGATATCTCCGCCAGATTGGTCTCGCAGAGCAGGAGCATCCTGGAGGAAAAGTCCCCGATCCTGTCCGCGCGCATCTTGATCTGGGCAGGCGACTCTTCCCCGGATATATACAGCACGCTGTGTCCCCGGGCAGACAGATTCCGGCACACCTGAAGCAGCAATGTGGACTTGCCTATCCCGGGATCTCCGCCCACCAGCGTCAGGGAACCCTGCACGATCCCGCCGCCCAGAACCCGGTCCAGCTCTCCCATCCCTGTGGAAATCCGGGTTTCCTCCCCCACCGTCACCTCTGACAGCACTGCAGGAGCTACTCTGTCCCGTCTCATGGAAGTCTGGGCTGCATAGCCGCCGGGCGCCGCTTTGCTCACCGTCTCCTCCACGAATGTATTCCATTGCTTACAGCCGGGACACTGCCCCATCCATTTGGAGGATTCGTGCCCGCAGTTCTGACAGAAGAAAATCGTATTATTTTTACTCTTCGCCATATTTTATGTACCTTTCCCGTCCCGGCAGACACCCGCCGGAATCATCCGCACAGTCAGCTTTCCATACAGGAAATCTGAAATCCGGACTACGCATCACAGCCGCCGGCTGCTTTCAGCCTCCCGCAAAAAAGCTCCGAAAGCAGACCGGCAAATCAGTCAGCCGGCGCTCCGGAGCTTTACCCCACTGTCCCCAGGACCCGCTCAAAAGCTTCCCCGCGGCATGCCGCAGATGCGACCCGTTCCCGGCCGCATCCCGCTTTTCTCCGGCATATGCCGCGGAACCCCGGATCCGGCGGACCTAAATCTGCACTACCTTTACAGGAACCTCATCCGCTGCCCCGATCTCCACGCTCAGGGACAGCTTTCCGCCGAAGCCCGTCTTGATAGCGCCTATGCTCCTGCCGTCCACAAATACCTCGTACGCCCTGTCGTCCGTCAGGCCGATGGTAATCTGGGCATCCTCATCGCCCTCCACAATGAACTCCACGCCGTCTTCCTTCTCCGCAAAATTCAAAACACTGGTTCCCGGCACGGATTCGTAGAGAAACATTCCGTTCTTTTCCAGCTTGGTGATCTCTCTGCAGGTCTTCACCTTCAGCAGGTCTCCCGCATGCTGATAATCCTCCACCTTAGCCTTCTTTTCCAGCTTATGGTTGCCGAAACTGATCGTACCGTCCGCTTCACTCCGAAGCAATTCCTCCACCACTGCCATTTGCGTACCCTCCTGTCATTCTTAAATGCTGTCGTATTCCGCCGGACATCCCCCGTTCCAGGCACTGCCTTTGGACAGCTCCATGGCGACGGCAAAGATTACCGGGATCCTGAAGGAGCCCTGCCGAAAACCAGGGAATCCTTCCTTATACTTACAGTATAATATAAATCACGCTTATTTTCTACAGATTTTTTATATTTTTTCCTTTACCGTAAAACAGACTTTCCCGTTCTTATACCCCACGGATACGGCGTCCCCCGGCTGTATCTTCTTTAACAGGATCTCCTCCGCCAGAGCATCCTCCACCACCGACTGAATGGCGCGCTTCAGAGGCCTTGCTCCCATCCTGGCATCCGAATATTTTTCTACCAGATATTCTTTCATTGCTGCTGTCATGCTCAGCCGGATATCCATCTGCGCTTCGCACCGCTTATACAGATTGGATGCCAACAGGCTGACAATGGCCTTCATGTTCTCCTGATTCAGCTGATGGAAGACAATAATGTCATCAATCCGGTTGATAAATTCCGGTTTGAAGCTGCGCTTCACTTCTTCCATGACTCCCGTCTTCATCCGCTCATAGTCCCGCTTCGCGTCGCTGACCGCGGCAAATCCCAGGTTCCTGGGATCTACGATCCTCTGAGCGCCGGCGTTGGAGGTCATGATCAGCACCGTATTCTTAAAGCTCACCTTCCTGCCCTTGGAGTCCGTAATATGCCCGTCGTCCAGGATCTGAAGCAGGATATTGAACACGTCCGGGTGCGCCTTCTCGATCTCGTCAAATAAAACCACGGAATAAGGATTGCGCCTTACTTTCTCGCTGAGCTGCCCCCCATCGTCAAACCCCACATAACCGGGCGGTGAACCGATCATCTTGGACACCGAATGCCCCTCCATATACTCTGACATGTCTACCCGGATGATTGCATCCTCCGTGCCGAACATGGCTTCCGCCAGAGCCTTGGACAGTTCCGTCTTGCCCACGCCGGTGGGGCCCAGGAACAGAAAGGAACCAATGGGACGCCTGGGATCCTTGAGTCCCACCCGTCCTCTGCGCATGGCTTTTGCGACCGCCGTCACAGCTTCCTCCTGCCCGATGACTCTCTTATGCAGGATACTCTCCAGCTTCAGCAGCCTCTCGCTTTCCTTCTGAGCCAGCTTCGTCACCGGGATCTTTGTCCACATGGCAACCACTTCCGCTATCTCGTTCTCTCCGATGGTGTATTTCCGCTCCGCTTCCTGACTCTCCGAGCGTTTCTTTATCCGCTGATATTTCTTCATCAGTTCATCCTGACTGCGCTTGATCTCCACAGCCTGGGAAAATGCCTCCATGCGGATGGACCGTTCGATCTGCTGATCCATCTTCCTGATCTCTTCCAGCATGTTTTTCTGCTTATCCGGCATGTCCACGGCCCGCAGCCTGGCGCTTGCCGCCGCTTCGTCTATCAGGTCAATGGCCTTATCCGGCAGATTTCTGTCGTTGATATAGCGGGCGGAGAGTCTGACGGCGGCCTCCACAGCCTCCTGGGTAATGGTTACCTTATGATGCTCCTCATATTTCTCCCTGATGCCTTCCAGGATACGCACCGCCTCTTCCTGGGTGGGTTCCTCCACATTCACCGGCTGGAAACGGCGCTCCAGTGCCGCATCCCGCTCAATGTATTTCCGGTATTCCACTATGGTGGTGGCGCCGATCAGCTGAAGCTCCCCCCGCGCCAGGGAAGGCTTCAGGATGTTGGACGCATCGATAGCGCCCTCTGCCCCGCCTGCTCCGATCAGCGTATGAAGTTCGTCCAGGAAAAGGATGACATTCCCGTCGTCAATCACTTCCCGTATCACTCTCTTGATCCGCTCCTCAAATTCACCGCGATACTTGCTTCCCGCCACCATACCTGACAGATCCAGTGTCAGCACTTTCTTGTCCTTGACTGTAAAGGGAACCTTCCCTTCCACAATACGCTGGGCCAGTCCCTCCACCACTGCGGTCTTGCCCACTCCCGGCTCTCCGATCAGACAGGGATTGTTCTTCGTCCGGCGGCTTAATATCTGGATCAGCCGGGCGATCTCCTCTTCTCTTCCGATGACAGGGTCCAGTCTGCCTTCCCTGGCCATGACGGTCAGATCCTTGCTGTACTGGGCAAGAGCGGAGCCTTTCCCTCTCCCCGGCATGCGCTTCCCCAAATCTTCCTTATACAGATTGCCGTCCTGTCCGATAGCCACCAGGGTATCGGCATATATCTTCTGCACATTGACTCCCAGCGTATTCAGGAGCCGGAAAGCCACATTTTCCCCCTCTTTGATGATGGCCATCAGCAGATGCTCTGTCCCTGTTTCCTTCTGTCCGAACCTGGCCGCCTGCCTGTGTGCCTCCTCCAGGATCCTTTTTGCCCTGGGCGAATAGCCCTCTCTTTCCTTCAGGCTCGTTCCGCCTTCAAATGCAATCAGCTCCTGGATCATATCCAGAACCTGCTGCAGGCCTACGCCGTTATCTGTCAGAACCCTGTGGGCCACACCTTTCTCTTCTTTTAACAATCCCGCAAGAATATGCTCCGTCCCCACATATCCCTGCTTCAGACGGCCCGCAAACCTGGACGCATGATTTAGCGCCTCCCGCGCTCTGTCCGTAAATTCTGGCTGCATATCTTTCCCTCTCATTCCGCCGTCTCCAGGACACTTCCCTGTGACGGCTCTTCACTCTTATTCATAATCTTCGTAGATTTCCTCAATTAATTCATATATTTCCTCTTTGGATATATTTTTGCAGCTGCCCTTTGCCAGGATGACCTGAAGTTCCTTTTTCAGCTCAGCCAGGGTCTGCATCCGGTCCGCATCCACGGCGATCACGGCTCCCCTTCTCCTGTCAACCTTCACATAGCCTTCCTGTTTCAGGACAGTATATGCCTTGTTTACCGTATGCATGTTAATGCCTATGGAATCCGCCATCTGGCGCACGCTGGGAAGGGAATCCCCCTCCTGGAACCGGGAGGTGGCGATTCCCATGATGATCTGATTGCACAGCTGCAGATATAACGCCTCGTCACTATTAAAGTCTATCTCAAGAATCATAATATCCTATTCCAGTTCCGCATCTGCCCCTCCCGCGCCCGGACATGGGCAGAGGGTTCCCGGCCGCTTAACGATGCGTCCGGAAATCCTCCGGGACACCGGAGGGGCAGATGCTGTTTTATTTTCCGGTTCCGTTTATACTCAAAACCGCCAGAATTTACAAATCTGACAGGGTAAGGAAGTGTCTGCAAATAGCCGCCGCAAATTTCATTGACGTACAGTATAAATCATAAATCAGCATCGAAATACTGTCAACCGATGTGGGAAAAATTTAGAGCATTTTTAGAAATGGAAGGAAAACAGGGAGTACCCTCTCGAATATTCCCTGTCTTCCTGTAGCTGCCCTTATTCGTCGTAATTTAAAAATTCATTTTCAAATCCGTCATCGTCATCGTCCGCGATAAAATTCCTGGACTGCGCTTTCTGGGGATGCGCCTGCGCAGGTCTCGCCGGTCTGGTATTCGGGGCGGCGCCGCCTCTCTGGACCGATTCCGCAGCCCTGCCTGCCTGGGATCCCCCCACCGGTCTTCTGGTTCCCGGCTGTGTGCCCGCTGCCCTGATCCCCTGGCTGCCTGCCGAATCCTGAACCGACCCCAGCGGCCTGGGACCCTCTGCCCCTGCCGGTCTTGCTTCCTGCATTGTCCGCACCGGACGCTGTCCCTGGGATGCCCCTGCCGGACGCTGTCCCATACCCGCAGGACGCTGACTCTGACCGCTTCCTGCCGGTCTCTGGCTCTGTGCCGTACCCGCAGGTCTTGCGCCCTGGGTGCTCCCGCTGGCGCGCTGCCCCTGGGATGGGCCTGCAGGCCTCTGGCTCTGGCCGGCCCCCGCCGGGCGCTGTCCCTGTGCGCCTGTGCGCTCGCCCTGACTATACCCGGAAGTTCTCTGGCCGTAACCGGAGGATCTGGCTCCCGCCGGCCGGTCGGATGTCCTCTCCTGCCCTGGGGAACGGCCTGTCCTCTGAGCGTCCCTGTCTCCTGAATTCTTCTTCCGTATGGTTTCCTTCTCTACTTCATTGAAATATGCGGAATCCATCATATCTCTGACCTTAAAGACAAGGAATGCAATACCTGCCGCTGCCGCAACCAGCAAAAAGACCAAAATGATAATGACGACCTTCTGATTCTTTACGATCTTTTCGTTCTCTTCCGCCACATTGCGATTTTTCTCCACTCCCGAAAATATCTCCGATATGGAATAAGCCTCCGGGCTTTCTCCCGTATTGTCTACCAGCAGCCAGTCGCCGTCCTGAAGTACGGTATCATACAGCTTTGTCTCCGGCTCCGGGTCTGTGTCTCCTCCTTCCTCCTCCGGCACGGGAGGATCCTGAGTCAGCGGTGTAAGCTCTCCTGCCAGGGTGACATAATCATAACGGATAAAGCCTTCCACCTGGGTCTCTCCGGAAACAAAGCTTACCTGGTACCATGTCCTGCCGTCAGCGTCCGTGGCCTGCCCTGTGACAGTCAGCATTGTGTCCGCAGGAACCTCCTGGATGATCTGCCCTTCCGAGGATGCGCTGTCCCGAACCTTTCCCGAATCGCCGGATACTGTGGCAGTAATGGGGTTCACTGCCATCACATCCGAAGGCGTCGCTCCGCCGCCTTCCCCGCTTCCGCCTTCGCCGCCCTCTGAAGGCACGCTTCCTTCCGAGACCTCCACCAGGTCGGAACGGATATACCCTGTGATGTCGCCGCTCTTCACCTGGTACCAGGTATTGCCGTCGGAACCCTGCACCTGACTGATGACGGTCAGAACCTTTCCGTTCTCAGCGCCTCCTACTGCCGCGCTTGAAGTACTCGCCTCTTTTCTTATATTGGCGCCTTTGGGAGCAGTCACTTTAGCCTGGGACTCCGCATGACTCACCAGCCCGGTCTGCGTAAAGCCCACGCCGAATATCCCCAATCCCAGTACCAGCGCGATCACTCCTGTCAGAAGTCTGCTCTTTATCCTGTCTGCCTTTTTCATTCGGTCTCCTCTCATTGGTTAATTATCCCGTCTAAATCGTTTCTGCCCTTCTTCAGACTTCTGTTCCAGGCCAAATCCCTTCGCATTCTTGTTCAGCAGCTCCCGCTGCTTTTCTTCCAGATTGCGATGTACCTTGATCTCGCATTCCGGACAGTACTGCCCTGAACGAAGCTGCTTCCCGCACAGTTCGCAGCGCAAAAACACATTGGAGCCTTCCGCAATCTCCAATCTGCCGTCTTTCAGCAAGCGTCTGATCGTACGCTGTGACACGCCCACGGCTTCCTCAATCTGCGCCGCCGTAGCGCCCTTATGCTCTTCAATATAGCCCCTCACTTTTCCGTAATCATCAAATTCCACTGCCCCGCAGTCCTCACAGTGATATTCTCCTACTCCTTTAAAGATCATGACACCGCCGCATTCCTTACACACACGGGGTATATTATACATATCCAATGCTCCCAGCCCGCTCACAGGCAACACCTCCGTTCTCTTTTCCTTATGCTGAAAGTATGTACCCGGAAGCTGTTTCTTCGCTTCCGGCCAATCCCCATCCCTCTGCTCCGTTTTCAACTATGGGAAGCCGTACCTGCCTCCCCCGGCATCCTACGCCTCATCTATTGCTTTCCCGATGTCATGGCGCATGTACTGATTCTCAAAACTTACCCATTTTGTCGCTTCATATGCCTTCGAACGTGCTTCCTTCAGCGTACCGCCCCTGGCTGTCACTCCCAGCACACGTCCTCCGTTGGTGACGATCTGTCCCGCATCATTGAATTTGCTCCCCGCATGGAAACAATAATAATCTTCTTTTCCCTCAAAATGCTCCAGACCGCTGATACAAAAGCCTTTTTTATATGAAACCGGATATCCGTCCGATGCCAGCACCACACAGACAGCCGCGTTATCTTCGAATTTCAGTTCAATATCATCCAATGTACCGTCAATGCAGGCATCCACCACATCCATCAGGTCGTTCTGCATCCTGCACAGCACCACCTGAGCCTCCGGGTCGCCGAACCTGGCATTGTACTCCAGCACCTTCGGCCCCTCCGGCGTCAGCATCAGGCCAAAGAAAATGACTCCTTTGAATTCTCTGCCCTCCGCCGCCATGGCATCCACCGTAGGCTGGTAGATATGCTTCCTGCAGAAAGCGTCGATCTCCGGTGTATAGAACGGACTGGGTGAGAAGCATCCCATACCGCCTGTATTCGGCCCCTGATCCCCGTCGCGGGCACGTTTATGATCCTGGGCGGAAGTCATGGGTTTCACCGTTGCGCCATCCACGAAAGCAAGTACGGATACCTCCCTGCCGGTGAGGAATTCCTCCACCACCAACACGTCACCGGCACTGCCGAAATGCTTATCCTGCATGATCTCTCTGACACCGGCGCGGGCTTCTTCCAGCGTATTGCAGATCAGAACGCCCTTGCCCAGAGCCAGGCCGTCCGCTTTCAATACCACGGGCATTTTCACGTTTTCCAGGTAGGCAAGCGCTTTCTCAGGATCGTCAAAATTCTCATAGGCGGCCGTGGGGATTCCGTATTTTTTCATCAGATCCTTGGAAAATGCCTTGCTGCCCTCCAGGACAGCAGCCTTTTTCCTGGGTCCGAATACCCGCAGTCCCGCCTCCTCCAGCACATCCACCAGTCCTGCTGCCAGGGGATCGTCCGGTGCCACGAATACCAGATCCGCTTCCTTTTCCTTCGCATATGCCGTTATTTTATCAAATTCCATGACACCGATGGAGGGCTCGCATTCCGCAATCTGTGCAATCCCCGCATTGCCGGGAACACAGTAGATCTTATCAACCCTTCTGCTCTTCTTCATGCTCACCGCAATGGCGTGCTCCCGCCCGCCGCCGCCTATGATCAAAACTTTCATGCCGCCACCTCTTTTTCGTTTCTGTTTTCTCTATGTGAAATTATACTGCAGACAGCCCGGATTTACAGTGATGCCGTATCCTGCCGCTCTCCCTGCGCTCCTGCGCATATTCACCTGCCTGTTTCCCTGCCATACTGCCGGAAACACGCCCCCATCCTACCGGGAAACCACTTTATCGTCCACCACGGCGATCCGTCCGTTTGCAATGTCGTCGATAGCCTTCGGAAGCAGTACCCACTCCGCCTGCTCCATCACCCTGCGCTGCAGTACCTCCGGCGTGTCGCCTTCCTCCACATACACCGCCTTCTGGGCTATGATGGGTCCCTCGTCCATGCCTTCATTGACAAAATGCACCGTGGCGCCTGTCACTTTCACGCCTCTCTCCAGCACCTTCTCATGCACCTTCAGGCCGTAATACCCCACGCCGCAGAAGGAGGGGATCAGGGACGGATGGATATTCACGATCCGATCGGAAAATTCCGCCACCATCTGCGGAGGGATCCGCACCAGGAATCCCGCCAGCACCACCAGATCCGGCGCCAGCCCACAGACCTTTGCGGTGAAAGCCTCGTTGAAGGCCTCCCTGTCAGGATAGCTTTTGGGGGAGACGACGATTCCCGGAATGCCGCGGGCTGCCGCCCTCTCCAGCGCTTTTGCCCTGGGATTGTTGCTGATGACGGCAATGATCTCCCCGTTGGTGATCCTGCCCTGCTCCACGGCATCCAGGATTGCCTGGAGATTCGTGCCCCCTCCGGACACGCACACTACGATCTTCAACATATGTCAACTCCCTTTTCGCCTGCTTTGCAGGAACCCACCACATACGGAACCTCTCCCGCCTTCCGGACCGCTTCCAAAGTTATATCGGCATCTTCCGGAGAAACGGCCAGTACCATTCCCAGGCCCATGTTGTAGGTATTGTACATGACATGCTCCTCAATGTCCCCCTTCTTCTGCAGCAGCCTGAAGATCGGAGGCACCTCATAGCTGTCCTTCTTCACTTCCGCCCGGATTCCTTCCGGAAGCATCCGGGGAATATTTTCATAGAAGCCGCCGCCTGTGATATGGCTGGCGCCCTTCACTGTCACGCCTGCGTCCTTGATGGATCTCAGCGCCTTTACGTATATCTTCGTGGGGGTCAGCAGAGTCTCTCCCAGCGTCGCCCCAAGCTCTTCATAATAAGTGTCCAGGCTCTCCTTCGTCATGTCGAACACCCTGCGCACCAGAGAAAATCCGTTGGAATGGACACCGGAAGACGCCATGCCGATCAGTACATCGCCTTCCCGGATATTTTGGCCTGTGATCAGATCTTTTTCATCCGCTATGCCCACGGAAAATCCCGCCAGGTCATACTCTTCCTCCGGCATCAGGCCCGGATGCTCCGCCGTCTCGCCGCCTACCAGGGCTGCTCCCGCCTGTCTGCAGCCTTCCGCAACTCCCTTTACGATCTCCGCGATCTTCTCCGGAATATTCCTTCCGCAGGCGATATAATCAAGGAAAAACAACGGCTCGGCCCCGGCACATGCCACATCGTTCACACACATGGCCACACAGTCGATTCCCACCGTATCATGTCTCTCCATCAGAAAGGCCAGTTTCAGCTTGGTGCCCACGCCGTCCGTACCTGACAGCAACACCGGCTTTTCCATTCCCTTCAATGCCGATGCCGAAAAAGCGCCCGAAAATCCGCCGATGCCGCCCAGCACTTCGGACCGATGCGTCCCTTTCACATATTCCTTCATCAGTTCAACGGATCTATATCCCGCTTCAATGTCCACACCCGCTTTTTTATAATCCATTTTTCATCCCTGTCCGCACGCCTTGCCGTGCGCCTTTTCTTATTTTTCAGTTGTCTGACGTCTCAGCCCTTCTTCCGGCTCTCCAGATATGCCTGACAGCCTTCCCGCTGCAGTCTGGCGTCCTTCTCTTCCACCTGTTCCTTTAATTCTGCGCTGTACTCTTTCAGCTTCTCCAAAAGTCCCGGGTCGGAGGTCGCCAGAATCTTCGCCGCCAGAAGCCCTGCGTTGGCTCCGCCGTTAATGGCCACAGTGGCTACCGGGATGCCGGATGGCATCTGCACGATGGAATACAGAGAATCCCTTCCCCCAAGAGAGGTTGTATGCATGGGAATCCCAATGACAGGCATGGGGAAAATAGCGGCGCACATGCCCGGCAGATGCGCTGCCATGCCCGCTCCTGCTATTATGACCTTAAAGCCTTTCTCCTCCGCTTTTTTCGCATATTCAAAAAATACGTCCGGTTCCCTGTGAGCGCTGATGATCCTCATCTCATAAGGTATGCCCAGCTCATCCAGGATCTCCGCCGCCTTTGCCATCACCGGCATATCCGAATCGCTTCCCATCACAATGCCGACTTTCGGCATCACATCTGTTTTTTCCATACTTTCCTCCTAATTTAGTCGCTGCGCGACGGCTCTAAAGCGTAAAGTCCCTTCGGCGCATTCTTACGAGAGAAAATCTCATTCGATAGTGCACTCATGATATTTTCTCTCATGCGCCTTCGCGACTTTACTGAATTCAGTCGCTGCGCGACGGCTCTAAAGCTTATAGTCCCTTCGGCGCACAGCCACCATTCTCTTGATTCCAGTTTACAGGATTGCACGGCTGTATGCAACCATTATTTTCCAAAAGTTGCCTCTTCAAAGGCTTTATTCAGTTCTTCGCAGCCCGGAAGCACGAAGCGGCCGTCCTGAATGATGACAATCCGGCTGCCGTCCCTGCGCACCGCGGTCAGCTCGCCCAGTTCGTCATAGGGAATGGTGATGTCCGTGTGGCAGTTGAAATAGGCTTCCAGCGGTTTTGTGTCCCGCAGGTCAGCCACCGCGTTGGACTTCGCCACGATCTCCCTGCCGTCGGGATTGTATATCCGCACTTCCTCCGAATGGGAATAGCAGGTATCGCCCACCGCAAAGTGGGGTCCCATCTTCTCCCCGATCAGAACCGGCAGTCTGGCTTCCACACCCAGACGCCTGGCCGCCACATAGGCCGTGGTATTGGTGCCGATGGCAAATTCTCCCATGGGAAGCGTCTCATGACGGGCAAGGATGTTTTCATAGATAAACCGCCGGTTCTCCTCTTCGGAAGGGAAATTTTCGCAGGTATAATCCCTGACAAAACCGTCTCTGAATGTAATGGAAAGCTCCTTATATTCCAGGCCCGCCAGAAACGCGCGCCTTACATGGAGCAGTCCCTCTGTTCCCTCCAGCACCGGTGAGGTGAACACTTCCCCCACCGGAATATTCACATCCGCAACACAGTTTTCGAAAATCGTCTCCTTCTCAGGATCTTTCAGCTTATACAGATTCACCTTTAAATCCGTCCGGTTCCTGCCCGCGCCCTTTATCTCACAATAGTCCGCCGTATCCAGGACATCGATGAGATTCTGCTGTACTCTGCGGTAGAGCATATAATCCAGCGTATTGATGCGGATGGTTTCTTCAAACAGCTCCCGAAATACAGGTCCGATCTCCGGCACCGGGAACGCAATGCAGGTAAAACTCCGCTCCTCCTCCGGAATGTACTCCCGCTGCAGCTCTCCCGCCCTGGAACGGTACTCCACCCAGATACGGTTCTGCTCTTCCGTAAGCCGATATGCCTCCTTCTTCGTCACCGGCCGGAAATCCGCTTCGCCGAAAGTCTCCAGCACTGCAGGACCCGCATATACGGCCGCGTCTTTTTTGCATTTCTCATAGGCGGCGCGGTTTGCCTCCAGCTTTCTGTTCATGTAATTCCGGTCAAGAAAAAGCGCTTTGTCGTCCTTATGGTCATAGTCATACTGCCGGTTGGGATTACTGCCGTGAAAACCGCTCTTTCCTATGCCGCGATTGTCCAGCACACTGTAGGCGGAACGGGAAATCACAGGTTTTAAACCCAATTTGGTAAAATTTTCAACGGCCCGCCGTATCATTCTCTCGAAGCCGATATGATAGTACAGTTCCACCGTTTTCTTTTTGGACAAATCCTTATTCATCACCTCAAATCCCATACGGTAGCCTTCCGTAAACGTATCCGCCATGGTTGCGATGGTCTCCTCGGGAAGCTCCGCCAGAAACCTGGCCGTCTCCAGGTCGCTTTCGCTGACATACTCCCCGTACGCATACAGGAACCTTACATCCGACAGGTCGCTTTCCATCAGCAGTCTCACGGCAAAACTTCCCCCGGGACTGAGACTCTCCCGAATTCTGCGCAGAGCCGCGTCTTCCGTATAATCATTGACAAACCAGTACAGCTTCCTGCGGATGTCTTCCCCGGAGGGCAGCTGCCCTTCTTCCGCCCCATAGGCAAACGCCGTGTAGACTTCCACAAACAGCTCCATGCGGATCACCAGCTCCTCCAGCCTTCCCTCATAGGCGAAACCGATCAGGCTGCGCAGCTCCGTATACAAAAAGCACAGTTCCGCGCCATAGGCTTCCCCCAGCCGCGCCGCGGCATAAGCCGGATTCGCATAGCTCTCCTCATAGTGCTCCGGCAGGATATCGGCATAGAGGCGCAGATTCCTGCTCTCCAGTTCCTCCAGTGACGCCTTCTCCAGCCCGCCCTCCTCCAAAAAAAGCCGGGTATCCTCTATCAGCAGCAAAAACTCCGCGCAGAGCGTAAAATAATTTCCCAGTTCTTCCTCCTCAAACTGTTCCCCGCGTATCTCCCGGATCCTGTCCGCAACCAGGTCATAACGCTCTCTCAATACTTCCGCATCGCTCACCACAAATATCCTCCCATATATAAGATCAGCCCGATACACGCCAGGGATGCTGCATTCAGCACAATACCCGCCACCGGAACCGGTTTATAATAATTTTTATTCAGCGCGGTCACGATCCCCAGCACCAGCCCTGTAAGCGAATAAACAAGCGCAAACAAGGCAGTAAAGCCATATCCTGTCTTCGCCTCTCCGCCGCTTCGGTAAGCTCCGAACACCGCCGCCCCCAGGGAGACCAGACTGATGATCCCCAGGATCACTGCCATCCTGGCGCGGTTGGAGCCCTTCTTGTCCGTAAAGATATATCCTTTTCTTTTACCCATATTTAATCTAAAAGGCACTCCCCTCAGGAAATGCCCGCCACTTTCTCCTCTTTAAAATAAAAGCCTGGATTTGCCGGCACTCAGCTTCGCTCCGGCAATAATCAGCAGAATCCCTGTTGCAACTCCAACTACCAGAGTAATGACACCCAGGACAATGTTGGTGGTTCCTGCTCCCTTCATTACCTTGTACACTTTCTCCTCCATAAATCCGCTCCCTTCCTGTTTATATGTCCCGCCCTTCGGGACCGCCGGATTTCTTTCTTACGCTCCGTATACCTTATAGTATTCGTCCAATGAAGCTTTCAATTCATCATTAATATAAATATGTCCCTGGTACGGCCTGTTATACAGATACTCCACCACATCCTGCATGGTCACGATGGCATGCGCCTCAAAACCGTAATTTGCCCGGATCTCCTCCAGTGCGCTCATATTTCCCCCGGGGCCTTTCTCCATGCGGTTCAGGGACACCATAAGGCCTCTGATCTCCACCTTCCCCTGAGCCATGATGATGGGAAACGTCTCCTCGATGGATTTGCCGGAAGTAGTCACATCTTCGATGATGACCACCCTGTCCCCGTCCTGCAGCTTACTTCCCAGCAAAATGCCTGTATCGCCGTGGTCCTTGACTTCCTTGCGGTTGGAACAGTAGCGGATCTCCCGCCCGTACAGCTCACTGTATGCAATGGCTGCCGCCACGCTTAAGGGAATCCCCTTATACGCCGGCCCGAACAATATGTCAAAATCGTCTCCGTAATTGTCATGAATGGCTTTCGCGTAGTACTCGCCCAGCTTCCTCAGCTGCCCGCCGGTCTCATACGCGCCCGCGTTCATAAAAAAAGGAGATCTCCTGCCGCTCTTTAATGTAAACTCTCCGAATTTCAGTGCCCTGCTGTCTACCATGAATTCAATAAATTCCTGTTTGTACTGTTCCATCTGCGCTGTTTTCTCCTTTTTCTTTTTCCGTTTCCGAGAATCTTCCGATGTGTATTCACAACCGGAAACATGTTCCAACGAACCATACAGCGGGTGAGCGCTTCAGCACATATCGGAACCAGAAGCTGATAAAATACTCTCCCGGGTCAATATTTTACCATATTTTTCACACAGATTCAACTACTTCCGTTCAATCGGCCATAAAAAAAGAGCTCCGGACGCAATTTTTACGCCCGACAGCCCTTCTGCTCACACTGATTCCATAATCTCCAGAAGCCTGCCCGCTGCCACAGGAACAGACATTTTACGGCCGGTCACCACGCAGATCTGTCTCTTCGGTATCATTTTATTAAAACGAAGTTCAAAGAGAAGTCCCGTCTCCAGAGCTTCCGCCGCGAAATCCCGCACCACACAGCCAATCCCCAGATTACGCAGAGCAAACTGCACGATCATATCACTGGTGGAAAGCTCAAATTCCGGCTGCAGCTCCACGCCGTTGGCAGACAGACAGGTATCCATATACGTCCTAGTGCTGGTATTGCCCTCCAGGAAAATCATGGGAAGCCCCTCCAGCTCCTGCAGATCCATCATCCTGTTTTTATAGGAGATAAACCGTCTGCCTGCCACAAATACATCCTCAATCTCCCGAACCGGCTCCACGCTGAATTCTTCCCCCTGTTCAAAGGGTGTGCTGACCACACCGAAATCAATCTTTCCTCCGCGCAGCAGCCGCAGGGTTTCCGGGGTCGGCGCATTGGCCACACTGACTTTGATACCCGGATGCTGCTCATGGAATTTCTCCAGAAAAGGAAGCAGATAAAAGCGTAGCGTCATATCGCTGGCACCGATATGCACCTCCCCCAGCTCCAGATTCAGCATCTGTCTCACCTTCTCCACACCCTGTGCGATCTCTTCATAGCCTTTTTCCACATAGGAATAGAGCAGCTGCCCCTCCCGGGTAAGCCGGACCCCTTTGGATGCCCTCTGAAAAAGGGAAACGCCCAGGCTCCGCTCCAGAGCCTTCAGGGACTGGCTCACCGCCGGCTGGGATATGGAGAGCTCGTTCGCGGCGCCGGTGACGCTTCCAAGCTTTGCGGTATAGTAAAATACTTTAAAATATTCCAGATTTCCGATCATATCTCACTTTCGAAGTCTTATATTTTACTTTCGAAACCTTTCATCCTGCACTGCCCGGCCCCTCTCACGCCTTAAAAGGAGACTTTCTGTAGATAATATCCTCTCTGCCGGGACCGTTGCTGACCATAGTGACCGGATAGCCGATCCGCTCCTCTATAAATTCGATGTAGCGTCTGCAGTTTTCCGGCAGTTCTTCATATCTGCGGATACCGCGGATATCGCATTTCCATCCGGGAAGCTTCTCCAGAACCGGTTTTGCCTTCTCCAGTTTGTGGGTCACAGGGAAATCACTGGTCACTTCGCCGTCAATCTCATAGCCCACACAGACAGGAATCTCCTCCAGATATCCCAGAACATCCAGCACAGTGAACGCCACATCCGTCGCTCCCTGCAGGCGGCAGCCGTACCTGGAAGCCACACAGTCAAACCAGCCCACACGCCTGGGCCGTCCGGTGGTGGCGCCGTACTCTCCTCCGTCTCCGCCGCGGCGTCGCAACTCTTCCGCTTCCTCCCCGAAGATCTCGGAGACAAAGGCTCCCGCTCCCACAGCCGACGAGTATGCCTTACAGACAGTCACGATCTGCCTGATCTCATAGGGCGGCAGGCCTGCCCCGATGGCGCCGAACGCTGCCAGTGTGGAAGAGGAAGTCACCATGGGATAAATACCGTGGTCCGGATCCTTCAGCGTGCCCAGCTGACCCTCCAGCAGCACTGTCTTTCCTTCCTTCAGCGCTTTATCCAGGAAAGAAGACACGTCACAGACATAGGGCGCCACCATATCCCTGTATTCATGCAGGGTAGCCAGCAGTTCCTTCGGGTCGATCAGCGGCTTGTGATACAGATGCTCCAGAAGAACATTCTTCATCTCGCAGATACGTTCCGTTTTCTCCGCCAGCAATTTCTCATCGAACAGTTCACTTACCTGGAAGCCGATCTTTGCGTATTTATCGGAGTAGAAAGGGGCGATGCCGGACTTGGTGGACCCAAAGGACCTGCCTCCCAGCCTTTCCTCCTCATACTGGTCAAATAAAATATGATAGGGCATGACAATCTGCGCCCGCTCGGACACCAGCAGCTTCGGCGCCGGTACATTTCTGTCAATAATGGACTGCACCTCCCGGAACAGCAGCGGAATATTTAACGCCACGCCATTCCCTATGATATTGGTAATATGTCCGCTGAACACGCCGGACGGAAGCGCATGCAGCGCAAATTTCCCGTAATCATTCACGATCGTATGTCCTGCGTTGGCTCCGCCCTGAAACCGCACAACAATATCCGCATCCTGTGCCATCATGTCGGTGATCTTGCCTTTTCCCTCGTCACCCCAGTTGGCTCCTACGATTGCCTTTACCATTTTTCCTCCATTCCCTGCCTGCTGAAGGCAGGTATTATTTTTGCTTTGCAGTCTCATTATACTACATTATGTTCCATAAGTAAAATCAATATATTTTATATTTAATATAAGTATATTTTATATCACTTTCATCATACTGCACGCTTAGCGGTTGTTTTCAGACACTTCCCAAGAAAATACCCTTCAAACACCGGAACCGTTTGAAGGGTACTTATCTCACATATCAATCCTGTCTATTTCTCTTTAAAGGTAGAGCAGGCTGTTCCCCTGCAGTCGCAGGCGCCGCATCCCTTGATGTCCACATGTTCCGCGTGGCATTTGTAATTGGAATTGTAGACACATTTCACCGCTTCACAATCAATGCTGATGGTTCTGCTGGGATGGGATACGGAACTTTTAAAAGAATCCATCCCTTCCCTCTGCTGCCTGAAGCTGTCACAGCAGGTTTCGTCGCAGCTACAGGCATGCTGTCCGCCCACCATGATGTCTCCCTTGCAGCAGAGATGCTGGTCATTGTAGGTACAATTGTCTACCGCACATTTTAAATCCGCCATTTTAACCTCCTTCTGCGCCGCTTGGCAAAGGACCCGGTAAATCTGCTTCGCAGGCCTCCGGCAGATCTGTCAGGTCAAAGTTGGACAAATCTGCCTGAAACGGCGCTGAAACGGCAGATTCGGACAGGTTCTGTATCTTGTCGCAAAAGGCATCCCTCATCACGCATTCCTGTCAAGATCAGTATGCCCTCTCACGGCAATCCTATTCCGAATCTTTTTATGCGGTCTTCATTTTTCCTGCACCTCTTCCTTTCGGATCGTCTTCGATGCGATTTCCTCACTGATCTGCCCGATAAACTCCGCCAGCGGCTTCTGGCCCTCATCCCCGGCAAAACGGCTTCTGACAGATACCAGTCCCTGTTCTTCCTCCTGCTGTCCCACTACCAGCATGTAAGGCACCCGGGCAAGCCTTGCCTCCCGGATCTTAAACCCGATCTTCTCGGAACGGTTATCCACCTCCGCATCGATATCCCTGGCGCGAAGCGCCTTCAGCACCTCCCACGCATAGGCTTCGTATTTTTCGGAGATGGGAAGCACCCTTACCTGTTCCGGGCAGAGCCAGGTAGGGAATTTGCCGGCATATTTTTCGATCAGCCATGCCAGCGTCCTCTCATAGCAGCCCATGGAGGTCCTGTGGATAATGTAAGGGCGTACCCTGTCGCCGTTCTGGTCCACATAGTACATGTCAAACTGCTCCGCCAGCAGCGCATCCCACTGGATGGTGATCATGGTGTCTTCCTTGCCGTACACATTCCTTGCATTGATATCTACCTTCGGGCCGTAGAACGCAGCTTCTCCCACATCCTCCACGAAAGGGATCTCCAACTGCGTCAGCACCTCTCTGATATGCTGCTCCGTCTCATTCCAGACCTCCGGTTCACCGATATATTTTTCTCTGTTTTCCGGATCCCACCTGGAGAGATGGTAGGTGACATCCTCCTCCACGCCCAGCGTGGTCAGACAGTGCTTCGCCAGGGCAAGACATCCCTTGAACTCCTCAACCATCTGATCCGGGCGGACTACCAGATGTCCTTCCGTGATGGTAAACTGACGCACGCGGGTCAGGCCGTGCATCTCACCGGAATCCTCGTTGCGGAACAGGGTGGAAGTCTCACTCATCCTGTAGGGCAGGTCACGGTAGGATTTCTGCGTATTTTTATATACGTAATACTGGAAAGGGCAGGTCATGGGGCGCAGCGCGAACACTTCTTTATCCGTCTCCTCATCTCCCAGCACAAACATGCCTTCCTTATAATGATCCCAGTGGCCCGACATTTTATACAGGTCAGATTTTGCCATCAGAGGAGTTCTGGTGCGGACATAGCCCCACTCCTTGTCCTCCAGGTCCTCGATCCATCTCTGAAGCTTTATCAGCATCTTTGTTCCCCTGGGTGTAAAGAGGGGCAGACCCTGGCCGATGACATCCACCGTTGTAAACAGATCCATCTCACGCCCCAACCGGTTATGGTCACGGCGCTTTGCATCCTCCATCCTCTCCAGATGAGCCTGCAGGTCTTCTTTCTTATTGTAAGCGGTGCCGTAGATACGCTGCAGCCTGGCTTTGTCGGAATCTCCGCGCCAGTAAGCCATGGAAGAGGATGTCAGCTTGAATGCCTTGACACCCTTGGTGCTCATCAGGTGAGGTCCGGCGCACAAATCCACAAATTCGCCCTGCCTGTAGAAGGAAATCTCCGCATCCTCCGGCAAATCCTGAATCAGCTCCACCTTGAAGGGTTCCTGGCGCTCTTCCATAAACGCGATGGCTTCCGCTCTGGGCAAAGTGAACTTCTCCAGCTTCTCACCCTTTTTCACGATCTTTTTCATCTCTGCTTCCAGGGCATCCAGGTCGTCCCTGGAGAAAGCCTCATGATCAAAATCGTAGTAAAATCCCGTCTCAATACTGGGTCCGATGGCCAGCTTCGCATTGGGAAACAGATTCTTTACCGCTTCCGCCAGCACATGGGAGGCAGTATGGCGGATCGCGGCCAGACCCTCCTCGTCATTGGCCGTGCAGATGCTCAATTCGCAGTCATGGTCAATGACCGTGCGAAGATCTGCCGTTTTACCGTCTATTTTTGCACAGCATGCCGCCCGTGCCAGGCCCTCGCTGATATCCAGCGCTATGTCATATACGCTTATTGCATTTTCATACTCCTTCACGGAGCCGTCCTTTAATGTAATCCTCATTTTCCCTGTTCTCCTGTTCCGGTTCAGCTTCTGTCGCCCTCAATACTCAGGGGCAGAGGCTGTATTCCATTTTCCTGTGACAGACTTTCCCGTACCCGATCTCTTATCGGCAGCAGCTTTTCTTATGGCACTTATGTTTCTTGTGCTGCTCACCGCATTCACAGGCTTCTTTCACGCCGTCCGGACCCGCTTCCGCCGCATGCTTCCCTTTGGAAGCGCCTTTGTGATCTCTGCAGCCGCCCCAGGAATTCCCGTTATTGCTCCCGATCATAACGCCATGTGTCATGGGCGCTTTCTTCAGGCCGTACAGAATCCCCATCAGGAAGCATGCCGTCAGTACCAGCCACAGTTCCGTCTTGGGTATCGTCAATTCCCCCTCAAACCATCTGTCACCCAGCTCCCCGAATTTCTTTTTCCATTGTTCCATTTTTCTGTCTCCTTTCCTGTTCTGCCTTTCATTTTCTGACTTCAGGGCAGCCGCTGACCTGAGACTTCCCTGTCTCTCGGGGGACCCGCAAAACATGCTGAAAAACAACAAAAAAGCCCCCTGCAATATTCCTATTGCAAGGGACGTATCAGTTCTCTGAACGCGGTTCCACCCTTTTTGCAGCTTTTCAAAAAGCAGAAAGCTGCCACTCATTTGCTGATAACGGAAGCTGCCGGGCTGTATTAAAGCCACTCCGAGACGGTCTTCACAGTCCCAGCGCCAAACCGCTTCCACCACCGGACCCCGGGCGGTTCTCTCTGCGGCGCTTTCGGCCTGCTACTCTTCTCTTCAACGTTTTCTACATCATAATACTTTTAGTCTGAATTGTAAAGTACTTTCTGTAAAATCATCTGCCGTCAATGGCTTCCACAATATAGCCCTCCACTTCCTTACGGCTGATATTCAGCGACACAGCCAGCTCGCCGTACAGATTCTCCTCTGCCATATGGAAATACTTCGCATCCACTGCCGTCACCTTTCTGCCAGCCTTGATCCGCTTCTGCTTTCTGGTGTAGATGGTCTTGAGCAGTTTTACCAGATCTTCACAGTCATTGGTTCTGATACAATCCTTATATGCCTGTTCTGACAGCTTGTCATTCGTAATCACCAGCAGCGGGATCTCCGGGATCGCTTCGATCAGCTTTTCCGCTTCCTCTCGTCTGAGAACCTTCCGCATGGACTCCTTCGGGGAATCTACCGGCAGATAAACCGTGCTTCCGGACATATACAGAGGCTTCAGGATATAATATTCCCTCCCTCTGTCCACGCCCGAAATATTCAGAGTGGTAATATTCTCCACCTCGCAGACTCCTTTGTTGCCGCAAATCACATAATCACCTATTCCAAACACTAGAACCTCACTTTCCGCATGCTTGCCGACTACAAAACACCTCCACTATATGTTATAACCATATTCTAACAGATTTAATCCGAAAATGTCAGCAAAATATGCGAGTTTGGATAAAGTTTGTGAAATATGCCTATAGCAAAGCCTCCGTACTTTGTGTAATAATTACTGTTTCAGACTTTCAGGGACTTCAGTCCACCACCTTAATGCTCTCGATAACAGGCTGGTTCTCTTTCTCTACAAGCTCATTGCTGCCGATTGTATCGCAGATGGTGTCCACCACCTCAATCCCCTCTGTCACATATCCGAAGCATGCATACTGCCCGTCCAGAAAGGTACTGTCTTCATGCACGATAAAGAACTGGGAACTGGCGCTGTCCGCCGCCGAGGAACGCGCCATGGAAATGGCCCCTCTGGTATGTGACAGAGTATTATCCACGCCGTTTTCGGAAAATTCTCCCTTGATTGTCTCGCTGGAACCGCCTGTGCCGTCGCCATTGGGATCCCCTCCCTGAATCACGAATCCGGGTACAATACGGTGAAAGGTCAGTCCGTCATAAAACCCCTCCCCTGCCAGCTTCAGGAAATTCTCTACCGTAATGGGCGCCGCGTCTCCGTCCAGTTCCACGGAAATCGTTCCGTAATCACGCACCGTAATTTCCACATGATGCATGCCCACAGAGGCGCTTTCCGCTCCGCTCTCCTGCCCTGCGTCCAGTTCCCCGGAGGCCGCATCGTAATCCTTTCCCGCGGACTCCTGGTCAGAATCCCCATTGTCCTTGCCGCAGGCCGCCAGTGTCAGTGCCATGGCTGCCGCCAACATCAGTCCGATCAAACGCTTTTTCATAAATATACTCTCCCTGTCTGTCTGTATTTTTCACACAGGACCCCTTTGTCGTCCTCCTCCGAAAAACAGGAATGACAATGCCATCACAGGGATAACAGCCTGTGATGGCACACATATGTTCCTATGCGAAATGCAACATTACTATACCACAAAATCAAACTTCTGTCCAGTGAAATCAGGACGTTCTTCCTTCACTTTACTCCAGTCCACCCGTGAAATCTTCTCCGCCAGCTCTTCCACTGTGGGTGCGAATACCGTAGTTCGCTTCTCAGCGGGTTTTCCAAGGGCGCGGTACTGGCCGGTCTCCGCGCTCTTCGCCTCCTTCGTCTCATCCCGCTTCTCTTCACGCTGCTTCTCTATACGCTCGCGCTGCTTTTCGCTGTTCTTCTCCAGTTCCGCGAAGAAGGAGACTTCTCCGTCATCACCGATGGCGATTCCGATGCGGGTCACATCATCGGCCTTGTCTCCCAGCTGTTCTTTCATCTCGTCCAGTTTGGATACGGCTTCATCCAGCGTCTTCAGATTCTTCTCTTTCACGCTGTCGTCTGCCGCCATCTTCTCCAGCTCATCTGTGGAAAGCAGAGCAGTGTATTCCCCTGTTCCTCTGGATAACAGGGCGGCCGCTTCCTCGTCCGTCTCGTAATCCGCCACCATGAAGTCCATATTTTTATAAGTCTTCTGCAATTCCTTCAGCAGCTTCTGAGCTGCCCTGCTTAAGGCAGGAGACTTCTTCTCCTCTTTTGCCGCACTGGCGCTTTTGGCCCTGTCTGCCTTCGCATTTTCCGCGTCCTTTGCAGCCTTCGCTGTCCTCTCATAGACGCTGCTCTGATAATAACTTCCTATTTTTTCCATTTTCTGCCCTCCATAGCGTTTCCCGGCGTCCTTCTCCGGCGCCATTCTGCCGTCTCGGTGCCGTCAAATCCGTTTTTCCGCGGCTGCGGAAATCCCCCGTCTGCCGCCGTCTATCAATTATTTCGGCAGGAATCAGGAAAACTTTACCGGGAACCAGGCATGCGTCTCTATTTCTTTTCATACTTATTCTGGATTGCCAGGAGATAGACAGCCATGGCAACGATCGTCTCTGCCACCACCCCTAATACAGAAAAAATAACGGCAGGGGAATTCTGCCCTGTCAAAATGGGAAGCCCCAGAAGCAGAAATACGGCTCCGTACACCAGGTACAGCTTTCCCACAGCACGGTTATAGGCTTTCACATTCTCCATCGGAAGCGCTTTCACATTGTTGAAAAATCCCACTTCCTTCTTCGCAAAAAAAGCTGCGATGCCCAGAGCTATCAGCAGTCCCCCACCGGCCATCCACAAAAGAAATCCCAAGAATGCCCCTTCCTTCATAACGCTGCCCCCTTTCCAAAGATCGAAAAATCTTGTTACAGGTACAGTATACTCCGAATTTGTAAAACTTTCAATTGCTTTTTCCGGATACATCCATTATACTGTTGCCATATTGTCATTTTTTTACCCGTTCCTGTGCCGGATTCCCAGCTGGTTTGCGGGCGTCCCGACAGCATTTTCCTGTCAACAAAGCCAGAATAAGGAGGCAGAATTTGAAACTTTACGCCCTAAAGTATGTTCCTGAGCTCAATATGTCCCTGACACCCGTGGCCGAAATCGAAGGCTTTCCCGTCCGCCCCGGACTTTTTGATGTGCATGGAGCCATGATGCTCCCGGTGGGCGTGAACTTTACCGTCCACACCCATTACGGCACCTCCTGCACGCTCCTGCTCTTCCACAGGTACGCAACGGTTCCCTATGCCCGGCTTCCGTTTCCCGAAGCCTATAAGATAGGGGATGTCTATTCCATGATCGTATTCGGGCTGGATATCGAGGAATTCGAATACGCCTACCAGATCGACGGCCCTTATGAACCGGAAAACGGGCTGACTTTCGACCCCAATGCCGTCCTGCTTGATCCTTATGCCCGTTCCGTAGCCGGTCAGCGTCTGTGGGGCATGAAAAAGTCCGGGAGTTATCACGCCCGTGTCATCAGGGATGTTTTCGACTGGGGCGCCATGCCACAATCCAGCCGCACCATGAGCGACCTGGTCATCTATGAACTCCATGTCCGGGGTTTCACCTATCATCCTTCCTCAGGTGTAAAGCACCGGGGCACCTTCGCAGGCCTGATGGAAAAGATTCCCTATCTGAAAGAGCTTGGCATTAATGCGGTGGAGCTGATGCCCATCTTCGAATTTGACGAGACCATGAACGCACGCACTGTGGACGGCGAGAATCTCCTGGACTACTGGGGCTATAATACGGTAGGCTTCTTCGCCCCCAATACCAGTTACATCGCAAACGATGAATACAACCAGGAAGGCACCGAGCTGAAAGTCCTGATCAAGGCCCTCCACGACAACGGCATCGAGGTCATCCTTGACGTTGTGTTCAACCATACCGCAGATGGCAACGAAAAGGGTTCTACCTTCTGTTTCAAGGGCTTCGACAATAAGGTCTATTATATGCTGACGCCCAACGGGAATTACTATAATTTCAGCGGCTGCGGCAATACCCTGAACTGCAACAACCCCATCGTGCGCCAGATGATCCTGGAATGCCTGCGGTACTGGGCGGTAAGCTACCGGATCGACGGCTTCCGCTTTGACCTTGCCAGCATCCTGGGGCGGCATGAGGACGGTTCTCCCCTGAACAATCCGCCTCTCCTGGAGCTTCTGGCCACCGACCCCGTGCTGCGCAATGTAAAGCTGATCGCAGAGGCATGGGACGCGGGCGGCCTGTACCAGGTGGGAAAATTCCCCGCCAGCAAGCGTTGGGCGGAATGGAACGGGCGCTACCGGGATTCCCTTCGTTCCTATCTGAAGGGAGATTTCTGGCATGCCTGGGATGCTGCCTGGAGTATATCCGGCTCCGGAGACCTGTACGGCGGTTTCTATTCCGACAACAATAACAATTACGCCGGGTACAATTCCTGCGTGAATTTTCTCACCTGCCATGATGGTTTTACGCTTTACGACCTCTATTCCTACAATGAGAAGCACAATGAAAAAAACGGCTGGAACAATACGGACGGCGCCGACGACAACCGAAGCTGGAACTGCGGTGTGGAAGGTGATACCGATAATCCCGAAGTGCTCAGCCTCCGTTTCCGGATGATACGTAACGCCTGTGCCGTGCTGATGTGCAGCCGGGGAACCCCCATGTTCCTGGCCGGAGACGAATTCGGCAACACCCAATACGGCAACAACAATCCCTATTGCCAGGACAACGAAACCTCCTGGCTGAACTGGAACCTGCTTGCTAAAAACCGGGATCTGTTTGAATTTTTCAAATTTATGATCCGATACAGGCATAAACACCCTGTCATCCGCAATATGCTCCCGGATGCCGTCTGCGGCATGGAACCTCTGCACACCCACGGCATCAATGCAGAGGAACTGTATATCCCCAATGATGCCAAAACCCTGGCCATCAGCTTCGCAGGCTACAACCCGGAAACCGGCACGGACGACCTGGTATATGTGGCAGTCAATTCCCACTGGGAGGATGTGACGATTACCGTTCCGGAGCTGGACTGCCATCTGGCCTGGTTCCTGAGCGTCAACACCTGGGGCGACGGGTACGGCCGCTACTGCTACCCTGAAGGGGAGGAAGTGCGCATCGACTCCGAATTTATCATGCATCCCCGTTCTGTCGCCGTATTTACGGGACGGGAACTTTAATCCCTTTACAGCGTCTGTCCATAAATTGCGGTTATCGGCTGCATTTCGGCTGCATTTCGGCTGTATTTCGGCTGTATTTCGGCTGCATTTGTGAACCTGCGTCCTCTTCCCGGGGCTGTCCCTTCCCTGTGACAGCCCTTTTTCCGTCTCATGTCCGCAGATTATTTTCTTTAAGGAGCTTCAAACGAATAATAAAACCGTTGCCGGAATGTTTTGAATAATATAAAAATTCCCTAAATTTGTATAGATTTTCTTTTTTCTGTGTTATACTGTATAAAAAGTATGCGGGAACCGTTCTGCAGGCCATGTTACCGGAATATCTGCGGCATGAAACGGGAGACTGGCCATCAGATTTATTTTCAGCACTTCCGTATGATCTGTTATCAATACATAGACAGCCTGAATGAAGGCTGACAGGGAGGATACTTATGCTTGAATTACAGAATCTCTGTTTTCAGGTATCTGACGATGCCGACAAACACAAAGAAATCATCAGAGATGTAAACCTTGTTTTTGAGGACCATGCTTTTATCGCCATCACGGGCCCCAACGGCGGCGGCAAATCCACATTGGCGAAGCTGATCATGGGAATTGAGACGCCCACCTCTGGCAGAATACTTTACAACGGCACTGACATTACCCATATGAATATCACGGAACGGGCCAGACTGGGCATCAGTTTTGCATTCCAGTCGCCGGTTCGTTTCAAGGGGGTAAAAGTAAAGGATTTGATCCAGCTTGCCGCCGGAAAGACGGAAAGCGGATGTTCCGCAATCAAATTTCCCTCCATCTGCGACTATCTGTCAAAGGTAGGACTGTGCGCAAGGGATTATGTCAACCGCGACGTGGACTCCAGCCTCTCCGGCGGGGAACTGAAGCGGATTGAAATCGCCACCATCATCGCCCGCAACACGCCCCTGTCCGTCTTCGACGAACCGGAAGCCGGCATCGACCTGTGGAGCTTTAACAATCTCATCCAGGTTTTCGAGGAAATGCACCGGGACAGCGACAATTCCCTGATTATTATCTCCCATCAGGAACGCATCCTGAACATTGCGGACGAAATTGTCGTACTGGCAGAGGGCAATGTGGCCGCCAGAGGAAAGCGGGGCGAGATTCTGCCCGAATTGCTGAAAGGGACAGAAGGCTGCAAATTTTATAAGAAGAATATATGATATTGGCGATACATCTGCGGAACTGGAATCAGCAGATGTATCGCCAATACCCCAGAGGATTTTCGGACGCATCACCTGGCGTACGAAAATTCTCTGCTGAGCCGGGTATTGGCGATACATCTGCGGAACTAAAATAGGAGGATTATATGGACGAAATTCAGAAAAATCTGCTGGAGCAGGTGGCCGGGCTGCATGAGATGCCGGCCGGAGCCTACAATATCCGCGCCAACGGGCAGAGTGTGGAACGCTCTACCACCGCTCACATTGACATAGTTACCAAAAATGACAAACAGGGGATCGACATCGTCATCAAACCAGGCACCAAAAAGGAAAGTGTGCATATCCCCGTGGTCTTAAGCCAGAGCGGATTGACCGAAATGGTCTATAACGATTTCTATGTGGGCGACGACTGCGACGTGACCATTGTAGCCGGCTGTGGCATACACAACAGCGGCGACAGCGACAGCCGCCACGACGGCATACACGCCTTTTACATAGGAAAAAACTCCCATGTAAAATATGTGGAAAAGCACTACGGAAGCGGTGACGGCAGCGGCGGGCGCATCATGAATCCGGAGACAAGAGTGGAAGTGGGCGAAAACAGTTTCATGGAGATGGAGACCGTCCAGATCAAAGGGGTAGACTCCACAAAACGTCTCACCAGCGCCAGGCTTGCCGACGGCGCCAGGATCATCGTCACCGAAAAGCTCATGACCCACGGAAACCAGACCGCCGAAACTTCCTTCCATGTGGAACTGGACGGGGCAGGCTCCAGCGCCAATATCATCTCACGCTCCGTGGCCAGAGATGATTCCCGCCAGGTCTTCTACTCCAGAATCAACGGCAACAACCGCTGCAAGGGGCATTCCGAATGTGACGGCATCATCATGGACCGTGCCAGGATCAGCGCCGTTCCTGAAATCACCGCCGCGGACCTTGACGCGGAACTGATCCATGAAGCCGCAATCGGAAAGATTGCCGGAGACCAGATCACCAAGCTGATGACCCTGGGACTGACGGAAGAAGAGGCGGAGGCACAGATCGTAAACGGGTTTTTAAAATAAGCCTTTTGCCCGCGATCCCGCAAAGCCGCAAAGCCGGAACACAGTTTTCCCCGGTCACGGGTATAAACGGCAGATACAGGCATATACTGCAAACCTCCGGGATTTACAGTGATGCCTCCGGGAAAATACCTGGCTGGCGGTCTGCAGTCGGGTTGTACTGCAAATTCAACCGGTGCGCAGTATATACTCACAAGCGATGAAATTTGCCACAATGTCCCCGGCATCTTTCGCTCGTGAGTCGGGACGTCTGGCAAGTTTCAATGATCGTCAGTATAAATTGATATCCTCCGGGAAAAGATAATGGAGATACCGCAGTGTAATCCATTTCCGGAGGTTATTTTTATGTCGAAAAAAACAGACACGCTGATACGTGACACCCAGACCATGGACGGCTGTCAGGCCGCTGCCCATGTGGCTTATGCCTACAGTGAAGCCGCCGCCATTTTCCCCATCACCCCTTCCTCCCCCATGGCGGAATTATGCGATGAATGGGCAGGAAACGGGCGAAAAAACATATACGGCTGCCCCATGGTCATCTCCCAGATGCAGTCGGAAGCCGGCGCCGCCGCTGCCGTACACGGGGCGCTGTTGGCAGGAACGCTTGCCACCACCTTCACCGCTTCCCAGGGGCTGCTGCTCATGCTGCCCAATCTCTACCGCATGGCAGGGGAACTGCTGCCCGGCGTCATTCATGTGGCGGCAAGGTCCATCGCCACCCACGCCCTGTCCATTTTCGGAGACCACTCCGACATCTATGCCTGCCGCCAGACAGGCGTGGCTTTTCTTTCGGAGAGCAGCGTACAGGAAGTCATGGACCTGGCTCCCGTGGCCCATCTGGCAGCCCTGGAAAGCCGGGTTCCCTTTGTCAATTTCTTCGACGGCTTCCGCACTTCCCATGAACTGCATAAGATAAAGGTCTGGGACTACAAAGACCTGGCATCCATGCTGAACCGAAAAGCCGTTGAAGATTTCCGGGAGCGCTGTCTTCACCCATCTCACGGAAAGGTGTACGGTTCTGCTCAGAATCCCGATATTTTCTTTCAGGCCAGGGAAGCTTCCAACCCTTTTTATCAGGCGCTGCCGCAGATCGTAGAGCGTACGCTGGAAGAGATCAATGCGCGCCTGGGCACCTCCTACGGTCTGTTCGATTACTACGGCGCCCCCGATGCAGAGCATGTCGTCATTGCCATGGGAAGCATCTGCGAGACCATAAAGGAATATGTCGACAGCGTTCCCGAGAAAAAATACGGGCTGATCACCGTACATTTATACCGCCCCTTCAGTGCCGCTCACCTTGTGGAAAAGCTTCCGGAAAGCGTCCGTCAGATCACGGTTCTGGACCGCACCAAAGAACCCGGCGCCCCGGGAGAGCCGCTCTACCTGGATGTGATTGCAGCCTTGCTGCAGTGCGGCTGTCCGGTTCGGATTCCGGAATCACGTTTCGATTCCACCAACTGCCGTTCCTGTCAAAGTATGGAAACTGCCTCCGATACAGCAGCCTCCGCCCCGGCGGCACAGAAATCGGCGCCGAAAACAGGTTTCCGCTCTCCGGAAACGGGAATCCGTGTCTTCTCCGGGCGTTATGGCTTAAGTTCCAAAGACACCACCCCCGATCAGATTGCCGCAGTCTACGATAACCACGTAAAAAGCCCCTTTACAGTGGGCATCACCGACGATGTGACACATCTGTCCCTGCCTGTTCCCTCCATGCCGGAAAGCGCCTCCTCCCAGGTGGTCGCCTGCAAATTCTGGGGACTGGGCGGAGACGGCACGGTCAGCGCCACCAAAAATGCCATCAAGATCATCGGCAACCACACGGATATGGATGCCCAGGGATATTTTGAGTACGATTCCAAAAAGTCCAGAGGGCTGACCATCTCCCATCTGCGGTTTGGGAAAGTGCCCATCCGCAGCGCCTATCTCATCCACAAAGCCGACCTGGTAGCCTGCCACAACCCGGTATACCTGCACAAATACGATATGGTCCGGGAGGTGAAGGACGGAGGCGCTTTCCTGGTGAATTTTCATTTTGAAAAACAGGCTGAAAACCCTTCTGTCCCGGAACAGCTTGACGCATATCTGCCGGAAGCGGCAAAAGCCTATATCGCGCGGCACGGCATCCGTCTATTCGTCATAGACGCCATCGGCATCGGAAAGGAAATCGGCCTGAACAATAAGATCAGTACCATCCTCCAGGCAGCTTTCTTTGCCGTATCCGGCCTGCTGGACCCTGAAGATGCCAGACGGTGGATGAAGGAAGCAGCGGAAAAAAGCTACGGCAAAAACGGGGGGAAGATTTTGGAAATGAACAGAACGGCCATAGACAGAGGCTTTTCGGAGATCCTGGAAATCGAAATACCCGAATCCTGGGCCGGCTGCGCCCCGGAAGAACAGTACTGTGCCGAATCAAACACCTGCCCGGAATCCCGGCCCTGCGCCGGTTCCAGCGGTTCCGGTTCCCAGGCTGCACTGGACAATACGCCCCTTCCTGACAGGCAGGAAATGCTGGATTTCGTCAGAATTATCCAGCAGCCGGTAACGGACCAGCGCGGCAATGAACTGCCCGTATCCGCTTTTCTGCCCTATGCGGACGGTTATACTCCCCCCGGTAGCAGCGCTCATGAAAGACGGGGCGTGGCTACGGAAATCCCCGTCTGGAAGCCTGAAAACTGTGTCCAGTGCACCCGCTGTTCCTTTGTCTGCCCCCATGCAGTCATCCGCCCGGCAGTGCTGCGGGAGCCTTGTCCGGCCGATGCGCCGCTGGGATTCCAGAGCATTCCCATGATGGGTATGGAGGGATACAGCTTTGCCATCACCGTCTCCTCCGCAGACTGCACCGGCTGTGGAACATGTGCTGCCGTCTGTCCCGGAAAGCAAAAAAGCGGCGAAGAAAAGCCGTCTAAGGCGCTGGAGATGGTTCCTGTCAACAAAGCGCTGGAAAGCGGGATTTACAGCAAAAACCAGGATATTTTCGACTACTGTAAACCGCTTCTGCCATGCCGGGAAGCCGCCGAAAAATTCCGTCCGGATACCCCCAGGGGGAGCCAGTTCCTGCGCCCTCTGATGGAATTCTCCGGCGCCTGCGCCGGCTGCGGCGAGACACCCTATGTCAAGCTGCTGACCCAGCTTTTCGGAGACAGAATGTATATTGCCAACGCCACCGGATGCAGCTCCATCTGGGCCAATTCCTCGCCCTCCTGCGCTTACACCCTGGATGAGAAGGGCCATGGCCCCGCCTGGTCCAATTCCCTGTTCGAAGATGCCGCCGAATTCGGTTACGGCATGCTGATGGCACAGGAAACGGCCGCCAGACGCCATACCCTCTCCTGCGGGACTCTCGGTTCAGAGTCTGCCGGGAATTCCACTCCCACCATACAGTGGATCGTAGGCGGCGACGGCTGGGCCTACGACATCGGCTTCAGCGGCCTGGACCATGTGCTGGCCAGCGGAAAGAATATCAATATCCTGGTGCTGAACACGGAAGTCTACTCCAACACCGGCGGCCAGGCTTCCAAGGCAACCCCTCTGGGCTCCACTGCCAAATTTGCCTCCGGCGGCAAGCAGACGCCCAAAAAGGACCTGGCAGCCATGGCCATGACCTACGGCACCGTATATGTGGCCCAGATTGCCATGGGCGCCGATCTGAGCCAAACGGTCCGCGCGCTCACGGAAGCTGCCGCCTATCCGGGCCCTTCCCTGGTCATCGCCTATGCCACCTGTATCGCCCACGGCATCCGCGCAGGCCTGGGAAGCACGCCCCAGGAGGCCAAAAAGGCGGTGGATGCCGGCTACTATCATCTCTTCCGCTTCAACCCATCCCTGAAGGAACTGGGGAAAAATCCTTTCCTCCTGGACAGCGGCGAGCCAAAGCTGGAATATGAGATGTTTTTAGATGGTGAAATACGTTACGATTCCCTGAAACGGTATCACCCTGAGGAAGCGGAGGAATTGTTCCGCCAGGCTTCCGCACAGGCCAGGGAACGGTATCAGTATCTGAAAAAACTGGAGCGTTTTTATGCCGACCTCCTGCCATAAGGCGAATTCTTCCGGCTTCCGGCATATAATATATACTGACGATCATTGAAACTTGCCAGGCATCCCGACTCACGAACGAAAGATGCCGGGGACATTGTGGCAAATTTCATCGCTCGTAAGGAAGTGTCTGCAAATAACTGCTGCAAGTTTATGGCAATTTTAATTGAATTTCCGGGCTTTTGCCTGAAGCAATTGCAGCAGTTATTTTCCGACAATTTCTAAGTATAACAGGATGAGAATTCCCCGCGAACCGAAAGCTTCCCGGCAGGCAGCTGCCGGCCTCCGCCTGGAATTCCGATAAATGAAAGGATCCCGGTATATGAACCAGAAGCTGGAGGAACTGCTGCAGCTGGCGCTGCAGACATCAGAAGATGTCAGGGAACAAACAGAGGATTTAAACGTAGGATTCAACACGGAAAACCGAACATGGGAGTTGATCGTAAAGTATCACGGAAGCCTGGACGCGCTGGAACCGCTGAATATACAGGTGGAATATCTGATCGCGGGCTTTGCTTTGCTCACGGTGCCGGAGCAGCTGGTGGACAGCGTGGCGGAACTGGAGGAAATTGAATATGTGGAAAAGCCGAAGCGCTTTTTTTACGGTGTGGAAATGCCTGCGGACAGTTCCTGTATCGCCCAGGTGACATTCAGAAATCCGTTTCTCACCGGAGCCGGTGTATTGATCGCAGTCCTGGACAGCGGAATCGAAGCCAGACTGCCGGAATTCCGAAAGCGGGACGGAAGCACAAGGATCCGGTATCTCTGGGATCAGACTTTGACTCCGGATGCGCCTGAGACCGCAGAAGCGGAAAATGCCGTCGGAAATCTCCCGCGGCGTCCTCCTGATGGTTTCCGGACAGGCGTGGAATTTGATTCCGACCAGATCAACAGAGCTCTGGAAGCCCCCACTCTTCAGCAGCAGTTTCAGCTGCTGCCAAGTACGGACACCACAGGGCACGGCACCGCAGTGGCAGGGATTGCAGCCGGAAACAGCGCTTCTTACCAGGGAACCGCATCGGAGGCAGATCTGCTGATCGTCAAGCTGGGCCAGCCCGACGTCAATTCTTTTCCCAGGACTACGGAGGTCATGCGGGGCGTAACCTATGCCATCCGCAGGGCCATGCAGCTGAAAATGCCTGTGGTCATCAATTTAAGCTTCGGAAATACGTACGGGGCTCATGACGGCAGCTCGCTTCTGGAACGTTTTCTGGATAACGCGGCCGAGATGGGGCGCACCGTCATCTGTGTGGGCAGCGGCAACGAGGGCAACAGCAACGGACATCTGTCCGGCAGCCTTTTGGACGAAACATACACCGGCAACCGCGCGGACGGTATCATTGCCGGAACCGGCAGCGGTATCGGTTCCGGAAGAACGACAGGAAATATTTTCGGCAGCAGTCCGGGAGCGTTGTCAACCGACAATGCGCCGTCTGTCCCGAGCCGAATGGGAGATGCCGTGGCCAGACCGGCTTCCGTAGAGCTGGCCGTAGCGGAATACGAACGCAGCCTGAATGTGCAGCTGTGGAAGAATTACTGCGACATATACCGTATCTATCTGCGCTCCCCAGGCGGCCAGGAAGCACAGCTGCCCCGTATGATCAACGGCGGAAAATATACTCTCCGGCTGGAACAAACCGAGATCCTGGTGTATTTCGGAGAACCGGCGCCCTACGCAGTGCCTGAAGAAATCTATTTTGAGCTGCTGCCCCTGGAGAGGAATTACATCAACAGCGGCGTGTGGACCATCCGTCTGGAGCCGGAGCGGGCAGTGACAGGCAGATACTATTTCTATCTTCCTTCCTCGGCTGTCCGCAGCAGCGGCACAGGCTTCTACCGTTCCACACCGGAAGTAACCCTGACCATTCCTTCCACCGCGGCAAAGGTGCTCAGCGTGGGAGCCTACGACAGCACATATGAGGCTTACGCGGACTTTTCAGGCAGGGGATATGCGGATGCCAACCGGACCATCGGAGTGGTGGCGGCCGGACTGGCGAAACCGGATCTGGCAGCGCCTGGCGTGGGTATCCTGGCACCGGATATTTACGGGGGATACACCCCTTTTACCGGAACCTCTTTTGCGACGCCTATTGTGGCAGGAAGCGCTGCGCTTCTGATGGAATGGGGAATCGTGCGCGGGAACGACCCTTTCCTTTACGGAGAGAAAGTAAAGGCCTATCTGCGGGCCGGTGCCCGGGCGCTTCGGGGCGAAAATGTCTATCCAAACTCACGGGTAGGATGGGGCGGCCTGTGCGTATCTACGAGCCTGCCTGAATGAAGTATAATGATATCCTGTACTCTGCAAAGATGTACGGAATGCCGCCTTTTCATTGTTAAAACGGTAACGAAAAACACAGGGCTGACCAAAATCCGCGTCAGCCCTCTCCGCTCATCAAATGAAAAGGCTCTTCAGCTGCCCCATGATATAATTCACCTTTACAATTGCATTGTCCACCTGTCTTTTGGCATCATTAATCTTGGACTGAACCAGCCAGTCCGCCACGATGCCGTCAAAGAAATAATCCGCAAAGGTGAGGAAATCTCCCGTCTCTATCCGGAATTCCGGAATATTGTCCACATCCATCAATTCCTTCTGGAAACGCTTCATGGCGCTCCGGGCCTGCTGCACCAGTGCATCCGCATCCTTCATCTTGGAACGCTTGATCAGGGTCGTCAGCATCCCGCCTCCCAGCATATCCACGATTCCCCAGTTTCCGGCGCTGTTCAGGCAGTCCTTCGCCTGATTCAGATAATTCAGCGCCTCCTGTCCGGCCTGCATGGCCTCCCTGATTTCCCTTCTGTAATCCACATTCGGCATATTCCGGCCTCCTTTTCCTGTTCTGCCTCTTCTCTTTTCCATTTCCATTTTCCACGGTTTACTTTTCTTCTCTTAATTATATGGCCTTCAAAGACAGTCTTCAATATGGAAAAAGTGCACCTTCCCGGCCGGAAACGTGCAGCCGGCTCATCAGGGCGTGTCCCGGCACCCCGCCGCCGTATGCCAGATTCCTCATTCCCCTGCATTTCACGGCAATGGCATACGGATATCCGCCCAGGCTATTGCCCGTTGGAGCAAACCGCCAGTTCCGCCTGATAAGCCCGATACTCTCCCATCCCGGCCGGAATCGGCAGCCCTGCACGCATCAGCGCGGAACCGTAATATTTTCTGCCGGATTCCGTATCCCTGTAAAGAACATCCGGATCCAGCCCTTTGAGTTTCACATAACAAGTCGGCATATTCCCGCGGACTTCCTGCATTACCACATTCAGCAGCACCCTGCTCCTGTCTTCGGATACAAACGCCCACGCCGCGCAGACATCCCGGAAAGGCTCCGAGAGCCGATAATAGTCCCCCGTCCGAATCAAATCGGCATATTTCTTATACCGGGCCACCTGTGCCCTGACTTCTGCTTTCTCTTCCTCCGTCAGCTTACCGGGGTCCAGTTCATAGCCGAAGGTTCCCGCCATGGCCACCACGCCCCTGGTATGCAGACTGCACTTCCGCCCTGTCTGATGGTTGGGCACTGCCGACACATGAGAGCCCACCGTACACGCCGGGTAGAAGAATGACGTCCCATACTGGATGCGCAGCCTGTCCGCCGCGTCCGTATTGTCGCTGCACCAGATCTGGGGCGTATAGTACAGCATTCCCGCGTCGAAACGCCCTCCGCCGCCGCTGCAGCCCTCTACCAGCATCCAGGGATACCTCTCTGTCAGCTTCTCCAGGAAATCATACACCCCCAGCACATAATCATACAGGATCTTTCCCTGATCCTTTTCCACGGAATATACATCCGTAATGCTGCGGTTCATATCCCATTTTACATATTCGATATTCCCCTGGTCCAGCACGCCGCATATACGCTTAAAAATATATTCCCTGACGTCTTCCCGTGAAAAATCCAGCACCAGCTGATTCCTGCCCCGGACCGGTTTCCTCCCGGGAATCTGCAGCGCCCAGTCCGGATGTTCCCGATAGAGCTCGCTGTCCTCGGACACCATCTCCGGCTCGATCCAGATCCCGAACTTCACGCCCAGCCCGTTGATTCTCCCTATCATTTCCCCAAGCGTAAGACCCAGCTTCGCCTCGTTCACCGTCCAGTCTCCCAGCCCGCTGTTGTCGTCGTCCCGCTTGCCGAACCAGCCGTCGTCCATGACAACCATATCGATTCCGAGGGCGGCCGCGTCCTCCGCCAGCCTGCAGATGCTCTCCCCGTCAAAGTCGAAATAGGACGCCTCCCAGCTGTTCAGCAGCACCGGACGAGGTCCATGGGCATATTTCCCCCGGCAGATGTGGTTCCTGATACAGCGGTGGAACATGCGGGACAATGCCCCGAAACCATTCTCCGTATACCCCAGAATCGTCTCCGGAACCACCAGGCTCTCCCCTGCTTTCAGGGGATAATGGAACAATTCCTCCTGCAGTCCCATCAGCAGCCTGGTCTGCCCGAACTGGTCCTGCTCCGCCTCGCACAGAAAATTCCCGCTGTACACAAAGATCATGCCATAGCAACTTCCCGCATCCTCTGATGTCTCCCTCTCAGCCAGCATAACCGCCGGATTATACTGGTGGCTGGAGGTTCCTCTGCGGCTTCCGATGCGGAATGTCCCGTGCGCAGCTCTCGTTCTCTGGAAATTGCGCTCCATGGCATGTCTCCCGTAAAAGCTGAGTATATCATACTCTCCGGTAACGAAATCCAGACAGGCGGAAGACGCTTTTTCCACTACAACCGTTCCGCTGCCGCCGTTGCGGATGACCGCGCTCCTGGTAATGATATCTTCTTTCTCCAGCACCCCGTACAAAAGCCGTACCTGTACCCCGCTGACCCTGTCTTCCAGGCAGATTTCCAGCGTATCGGCTTCCTCCTCGCCGGCAAATACCGCCGGCAGGCCTTTCAGACTGTATTTCCCCTTTCTGACCTCATGGCTCGCATAGCGCAGGTCACAGCACTCGGAGCCGTCCGCATTGCGGATATTGACTGCGCAGTTCCGGTAATCCCCTGTTCCCAGACAGGGATACTCCTGGGGCAGCACATCCATGGAATAAGTCCTGTCCGCCCCCACGTCAAAAGGATTTCCGGAGAACCCCCTGTCGCTGCAGGTCAGGAGATAATCCATGCACCCCTCTGCCTTCCCGCCATAATATAGATGCAGGAGGAACCCGAACTCATCCACTTTCATCTGATAGGTTGTATGTTCCGTCTGCAATGTAAAAATATGATCTTCTTCCTGATACTTTACCGCCATCGTTTTTTGCTCCTGCCACTTTTTCTTTGAAACTTATTTTATACAATCTTCTCCGATCATGCAAGAGACAGACTGTCTTTTTTTACAATATATACTGACGATCATTGAAACTTGCCCTGCATCCCGACTCACGAGCGAAAGATGCCGGCTGAATCCCGCGCCGTTATTTCACCGCTCCGTTGGTGACTCCGTTCAGGATCTGTTTCTGGCAGATTCCGTAGAAGATCAAAATCGGGATCAGTGACAGCAGATACGACGCAAATGCCAGATTGTAATTGGTTCCGAACTGGGACTGGAAGTTCAGCTGCGCCAGGGGCAGGGTGTTCTGCCCGGAGCCCGCCATGATAATCAGCGGCGTCATCACATCGTTCCACACCGCCAGCGCCGTGATGACGGCCACCGTGGCATGCATGGGGCGCATCACCGGGAAGATAATACTCCAGTAGGTTCTCCAGGTGGAAGCGCCGTCCACCCTGGCAGCCTCCTCCAAAGCGATGGGGATATTCACCAGGTACCCGGAATACAGCATAACGTTCATGGGCATATAAAATACCACATACAGGATAATGACGCCGCCCCAGTTTGCAAGATGAAGCTCCGCTGTCTGCTTTGCCAGAGGCATCATCAGGATGGCAAAGGGCACGAACATACCGCTGACGATAAAGATGTATACGAAACTGTAGAACTTGCTTTTTGCCTTATTCCTGCCCAGGGCATACCCCATCAGGGAGTGCACCAGGCTGCTGCATTTCACCCCATGTCTCCGGTATCTGCCAACTGACCCTTCCCATTCCTTCGGCCCGGCCGCCAGAAACCATTACCTGTTCCATCTGTGTCTCTCCGGAACGGGGAAGCTGATTGCAGACAACGGCAAAGGAACGGATGTGACCTATCAGGTGAAAAGCGGACAGGGTTTTCTGCTGTTTCCGGGTCAGGTGTGTACCTATATCGCGGACAGGGAGCTTCCCTGGGAATATGTGTGGCTGGAATTTGACGGGCTGCGGGCCAAGGAAACCGTTGAACTGGCGGGCCTGCATCCGGCCAATCCCGTATATAAGGCGCGTTATAAGGATATATACGAGACAATGAAAGAAGAAATGCTGTATATCGTAAATCACAGAGAAGAATCTCCTTTTCATCTGATCGGACATCTCTATCTGTTTATAGACAGCCTGCTGCGCTCCTCCACTTCCGCCCAGTTAGGTAAGGGGAACCGCCTGCGGGATTTCTACATAAAGGAGGCATTCGCTTTTATTGAGCAGAATTTTCAGAATGATATCTCCGTGGAAGATATCGCTGCGGCCTGCGGTCTGAACCGGAGTTACTTTGGGAAGATTTTTCATGAAAGTATGGGTAAGACACCTCAGGAGTTCCTCATTTCCTACCGTATGACCAAGGCTACGGAACTCCTGAAGCTTACCGATTTATCGATTGCAGATATTGGAAATGTAGTGGGCTACCCCAACCAGCTGCACTTCTCCAGAGCCTTTAAAAACGCGTATCAGGTATCTCCCAGGCAGTGGCGGAATGAGCATGGGGGCGGGAAGAGAAGCCTGTAGCCATTTCCATGTATGGTCCGGATAAAAGCACCGGCATTGCTCTCCCGCCGCGGGCACCGGGCGGGGCTGCTGCTGTTTCCAGTTCCGCAGCAGCCCGGAAAATTTATGCTTCCTCGTACTTTCTGGTTATGAAATGCTTCACTCTCTGGTTGTTCTCCGGCCTGGTGTCTTCCAGGGTGGCATGGATATAAGGCTTATGCTCCTTCATGTATTTTAAGATAGAAGTATAGTCCATCTCGCCCAAACCGCATCCCATGGAAAGCAGCTTTCCGTCCCTGAGGGCGCAGTCTTTCAGATGCACCACCGCGATGTCAGGGCCAAGCAGTTCCAGAGCCTCGTCTATAACGGACTGTCTGTCCGCGTAATTTTCCACGTCCAGCAGATTCACCGGGTCGAAGATAATCTGCAGATTGGGAGAGTTAATCTCATCCAGCACTCTTCTGGCGCGTCTGGGATTGCATACAATGTGACGGTATACCGGCTCTATCGCCACTACCACGCCCATCTTTTTCGCATATTTCACGATGGGGCGGAGATTTTTGATAAAGGTCTGCAATGCCTCTTCCGTATGGCATTCCGGCACAAAGGTGTAGGTTTCGTTGGGTGCGCCCGTCTCCGTACCCACTACGCCGCAGCCCAGCCAGGACGCAAAACGGATATGCGCCATATAATGATGCATGGTCTCGGCCAGCTGCTCCTGGCTGGGGTTCGCCAGGTTCAGGTAGCAGCCCAGGACGGCTATGTCTACCTGATTTTTCGCAAAGACGTTTTTTATATACATAGCAAGCCCCGGCGTCAGAGCCTCGTCAGCCGTGGAAAACTCATCGATCACCTTTGACAGGGCCAGATGCCCGCAGGCAAAACCAAGCTCATGCACCTGCGCAATCCGCTCTTCAAAGGGGAGTTTTGTGGTATCGTGTAATCTGATCCCTAATTGCATTTCTGATTCCTCCATTTCTTTTCTCGCTATAAAAGTCCAGAAGTCTGATCCAGATCATTTTCCTTCTCCGGAAACGCCGGACCCTTCCGCGGTAAAAATTTCCTTCTTGTTATTATACGATACCGAAAAGCAGGAAACAAGCATAAATCTTTAAATGACAGAGAAATGTGCCTGGCATGTTGCCGTGAGCGGCCAGGCCGTGAACAATAACCATGGCATCCCGCCTTCCTGTAAATACCTGTGAATGAATTGCTGAAGGAATCCCAAAAAACACTTGCATATTGAGATCATATGTGCTAACATAAAAAGAACAAGTGTTCGTGCTTTATCCGTTTCGGAATTTGGGGATCAGAAACTCCATTTTATGATATTTTCCGGGATAGATACTGGCAAACAGGAAACGGCTGTGATATAATCTGAGCATATCGGGGAGGAGGGAGGCTTATGCAATTAAATACAGATGCCGTAAAAAACTGGATCGTTCCGATGGGTTTTGCCCCTCAAAATGGTAAAAGCGGGATTTACTGCAAGACCTATGCTTCCCATAGCGGATATACCATTTTCATAGATTTTAACAGCGGGAAGATCATTTATGATCCGGAGGAGGAGCCGAAACAGAATACTGTAAAAGTCTGGGAAAAGACTACCTGCAATTTTTCACAGGCGGAAAACTTTGTGGTTCTGGAATGTGTGGACCGATTGCTGTTAAAAGGATACGCTCCTGCCTGCATTGAACTGGAAAAGACATATCCTTCCGGCCGGGGGCGTTCCGGCAGACTGGATATTCTGGTCAAGACCGCAGCCGGAGTACCGTTTCTCATGATCGAATGCAAGACATGGGGAGAGGAATACGAAAAAGAAAAAGCCAGGATGTCCAAAAACGGAGGACAGCTGTTTTCCTATTATTCCAGCGACAGGGACGCGGAGTATCTATGTCTCTATACTTCCCGGGTGAACAGCGCGGCGGAATATGACAATGCCGTCATTGACGTGGAAGACGGATGGAGAAGCCTGTCCGGAGTCAAGGAAATATACGACCACTGGAATAAGAATTTTAAAGACAACGGCATATTTGACAGCTATGCCGCTCCCTATCATATAAGACACCGGGCGCTTACCTATGGAGAGCTGAAAGTGCTGGAAGAGCAGGACGGCGGAAAGGTCTTCCATCAGATCATGGAAATTCTGCGTCATAACGCAATTTCAGACAAGCCCAATGCTTTTAACAAGCTACTCAATCTATTTGTCTGCAAGATCGTGGATGAGAATAAGGACCCGGAGGATGAGCTGGAATTCCAGTGGCTGGAAAGCGATACGGACGAGAGCCTGCAGCTGAGGCTGAATGATCTCTACAAGGAGGGAATGTGGCGTTTTCTTGAGATCGATATCATTGATTATAAACAGGAGGATGTGATACAGCGACTGGCAAATCTGGATCCGGATACAAGGCGATGGGTCATGGAGATGTATACCAACACCCGGTTGAAAAAGAGCCCTAACTTTGCCTTTGTTGAGGTACAGGACGAAAGGACCTTTGAACTCAATGCAAAGGTAGTACGGGAAATCGTGGAACTGCTTCAGGTATATCAGTTCAGATATGCGCAGAAACACGAATTTCTGGGAAACTTTTTTGAGCTGCTGCTGAATACCAGCATGAAGCAGGAAGCCGGGCAGTATTTTACCCCGGTTCCCATCACGCGTTTTATCCTGGCATCCCTGCCGCTGCGGGAACTGATACAAAAGCGCGTCGACGCAAGGCTGCCCGAGCCTCTGCCCACAGTCATTGACTATGCCTGCGGCAGCGGGCATTTCCTTACAGAATACATGTCCCAGATGCAGGCCATCATCGACTCGGGGGCAATCAAACTTCAGGGAGCCTCCCCTGATGTGAGAAGGCAGTTTCAGGTCTGGCAGGGATTTATAAAGTTCCAATGGGCCAAGGATACTGTCTACGGGATCGATCTGGATAACCGCCTGGTGAAGACAACGAAAGTAAGCGCATTTTTTAACGGTGACGGGGAAGCCAATGTGGTCTGGGCCAACGGTCTGGACCATTTTGCAAAAAGCAAAACATACCGCGGAAAGCTGAAGCGCACCGCCGGAAGGGAGAACGGACAATTTGATATCCTGATCTCCAATCCTCCCTATTCCGTGGATGCCTTCAAGGGCACGGTTATGTGTGGCGGGGAATCCTTTGAGCTTTACCCGTATCTGTCGGATAACAGTTCGGAAATAGAGTGTCTTTTTGTGGAGCGGATGAAACAGCTGGTAAAAGCAGGCGGCTGGGCGGCCGTTATTCTGCCCAGCTCCATCCTGACCAATGGAGGGATCTATGCCAGGACCAGAGAAATCCTGCTGAAATACTTCTATATAAAAGCCATCGTGGAACTGGGAGCCGGCACATTCATGAAAACGGGAACCAATACGGTCATCTTATTCCTGGAGCGCCGCAGCAATAATGACTACAAGACCGTCATGCAGGAGATCGAGCAATTCTTTGTCACAAATGCCGATGTGACTGTCATGGGAACGGAACATGCCTTTTCCGCTTATGCCGCCTGCGTCTATGACGAACTGGCTCTCGATGATTATGTCAGTCTGTTCTCCGGTACTCCCACGGAGACCATGAAAGAACACGAGCTTTATGCTGATTACAGGAAGACTTTCGGCGAAAACTATACAGAAGACGCCATTCGCATTGAGAAAGAGAAGCTTCTCTGCTTTTTGCTGACCTATCCGCAGGAAATCGTATTGATCAAAACCGGAAAAGGAAAAGCGGAAAAGCAATTCCTGGGCTACGAATTCAGCGAACGCCGCGGACACGAGGGGCTTCACTGGCTTCCCGCCGGCACAAAGCTGTATGATGAGGCTGACCGCCTGAACCCCCGGAAGGCCAACGGATATATTTACCGGGCTTTTCTGGGTGAAAGAATCGATATTGATCCCAGTATGGCAGGAAATGTATTTTATGGCCGGTTATTTCAGTTTATTGAGTTCGGAACGGGCAGATTCAGTCAATCCATCAATCTGGGAAAACGGCTCAAGAGCTTTTTACAGAGCAAATACCCCCTTGTCCCTTTGGGAAATGTGGTGGACATATTTAACGGCGGGACGCCCGATACCAGCGTTCCGGAGTTCTGGGATGGAAATATCTGTTGGGCAACCTTGGCTGACACGAAACAGAAATATCTGTATTCCACGGAACGTACCATAACGGAAGCAGGACTGAACAGCTGCAATGCTACGCTTATGCCTGTTAATTCGGTTCTGTTTTCAAGCCGCGCTACCATAGGAGATGTGTCCATTGCCAAGGTACCTGCGGCAACGAATCAGGGCTATAAAAATTTTGTGTGTAAAGAGTCTTTTATACACTATGAATATCTCTATTACATATTAAAATATGAGGCCAAAGCGATCGAAGCGCTGGCAGGCGGAATGACTTATCCTGAGATCAGCAAGGAAAAGATCGGGCAATTCAGGATCCCGCTTCCTCCGCTGGAGGTCCAGCAGAAAATTGTCGATGAACTCCAACGCATCGAAAGGGAGGAACAGACCCTGCAGACAGAGATCGCCGACACGCAGAGAGCGATAGCGGCAGTCATTGAACAATGCAGCCAGACTGTCACAGGGCATGTTAAGCTGAGAAAAATTGCGTCATATTCCATTGAAAAAGTAAGTGCTCAGTCTCTGGACAGGGATACTTATGTAGGTGTGGATAATCTGCTGCCAAATGTAGCCGGGAAAAGAGCATCCGATTTTGTACCCACATCCGGCACCGCGACAGCATATCATCCAGGTAATATATTGCTTTCCAATATTCGCCCTTATTTAAAGAAAGCATGGCTGGCAGACAACCATGGCGGCAGTTCCGGGGATGTATTGGTTCTGGTCGTGGATGAGGAGAAAGCAGTACCGGAATATGTCTTTGGATTTGTGTCATCGGATCCGTTTTTTGATTATGAGATGCAGAATATCGGAAGCAATGTGAAGATGCCCCGAGCGGACAAGAAAAAGGTTCTGGATTTTCCGATCCCGCTGCCGTCCATTCCTGAGCAGCAAAGTCTGGCAGACCAGATTGCCCGTAAGAAGGCGGATATTTTCCGTCTGAATACCCGCCTGGAGGCGCTGAAAGACAAGTGGGAGGCTGTCCTGAAAAAGAGTCTGTAAGTCTGCAATACAGATGCTCTCGCTCGTTATACATTTCTGATGACAAATGTTTTTGAACGCGAGTATAAACTGCCTGAACAGAAAGGGGCCGTAGGGAAATGCAGTTATTTCCCCACGGCCCCTTTCATACAGAGTGTGCCAACCGCCGCCTTTCAGATCATTCTTCCGCCAGCAGCACCAGCACGCAGTCTGTACCGTCTTCTCTCTCCGGCGGCGCAAACAAGGCCTCTCCGCCTCCGGTAATTCCTCCGGCATAAGTACAGAGTCCCGTGACAGGATCCATCCAGTAAGCCTCCAGCTCTCTCCCCTCAAAAGCCTCCAGGGACAAAACGAACTGCCTGCCGTTCACCGTATAGGCCAGCAGAAAATCCTCTCCGGCGAAGACACTGATATAGTCATATTTCTCCCCCTGTCCGCGGAGCACCCATTCCCCGGCAGGATGTCCTTTTTCAAAACCCACCCGCTCACACAGCTTTTTCAGATGAACCATCTGGGCGCCTCCGGGATGATGAATGGCATCCGTCCAGAGATATTTCGCCCCGAAAGCTCCCTCCCTGGAAGTATCCCTGTAAAACTGCATGATGGAATTATGCCCGTACACATGCCCTGCCGCCCCGGCAAACACGCTCCAATAGGCATACCTTCTCACATCCGCCGCTTTCCAGTAAGGCTGGGTATTGTCGTGAAGCCCCTGCAGTATCCACTCATAGGACGGCTCGCCGTCCAGCACTGGTTTTGCCGGCGTTCTTCCCCTGTCCCGTTCCACATACTTCCAGCTGTCCTCGCCGAACCACCCTTCCCTCGCCGTATTGTCATCCCATTCCTGCATGCTGACCTGGTCATAACGCCTGTGACCGGACTGGAACAGATTGAAGTCAAGCCAGTCCTCCTCGTGAAACCAGAGGGAGGAACTGGTCCGGCCAAACGGATGGTAAGTTACAAGCCTGTCCGGCCTGTCCGCCTTCATCAGCCTGCCCATGCGCCGGAATACGTCAGCCGCCGCATCCCCCCGCACATCTCCTCCCACGATCCAGATAATATGAGGACAATCATGGTAGCGTTCCAGAACAAACTTCATATAGGCATCCACATTGCCGCTGTTCAGGCAGCCGCTTTTTACCATGCTGCTGCCCCACACGGGAAGCAATCCCAGGAAAAGCCCCAGCTCCCCGGCCATTTCCACCACCGCATCCACATGCTTCCAGAAGCCTCCCTCCGTGTCCGGCCTGGCCGGATCCCCGTCTGTCAGCGCGCTGTCTCCGGCTCTGTTTTTCTGGTCCGCCGTATGAACGAAGTCTGCCAGTATCACATTGTAGCCCAGTTCCTTTCTGTTTCTCAGGTACAGACAACTCTCCTCCAGCGTCAGCTGGTGAAACAGAAGCCATGCCGTATCCCCCAGGAAAAAGAAGGGCTCTTCGCCGCAGCGAAAATACCTTCCGTCCTCCGTCACCTTCAAGGGTCCTTTTTCCCAGGGTGCTTTCTCTTTTCCCTTCATTCCCGCGTTCCTTTCCTTCTTTTCTGCTCAGGCTTAAGACTTTTGCCCGATGTCTCTTCTTTCCGTCCGGCAAAGGTTTCCGGCCGGAAGCACCTGCCAATGGCCAAAAGCTGCCCACGACTTTCCCATTCACTGCAGAAAGCTTACACATAGCTCTTTCCCCTGATATTCCACTTCCCGCACACTGCTGCCCCGGGCTGTATACAGCGTAACCTTCCACCTTGAAGGATAAGGATATCTTCCCTCCGCCGCTCCAAGCGTAAGCTCACAGCCTCTTTCTTTCCAGGATACCCTGACAGCGGCATATTCCCCGCTCTGGTAGCCGTATCCGTTGCCGCTGTCCATGTAGCAGGTAAATGCCCCGTCCTTTCCCGCATACACCTCCAGCTCCATTTCCTCCGGGCGCTGCTCATGATACAGATCCGCTGTCTCAGCATTATCCACGGCCAGGATACTTCCCGCCCTGATATACAGGGGCATCTTCTCCACCGGGGCCCGGGCATGAAATTCCTGTCCGCCATCCAGATATTCCTTTGTATCATAGTCATACCAGCCGTCTCCTTTCGGCAGGTAAACCTTTCTGGACTTCTCCCGCTGCAAAGGCGTATTGCCCGGCCCGTACTCCATGGGAAAGGTAACCGGACATACCAGAAAATCGCCGAACAGATACTCGTCCTCTGTCTCCGCCGCCTTATCATCCTCCCCATAATCGAAAATCAGACTCCGCATGGACATGGCGTCTTCCTTCCATATCCTGTAGGCCAGAGCATAAAAATACGGCACAAGGCGGTAGCGGAGGCAGATATATCTGACAATCGTGTCATAATACACATCACCCTCCTGCCCGAACTGCCATGGCTCTCTGGGCGTATCCGTACCGTGGGAGCGCATCACAGGCAGGAAGGTACCGTATTGGAGCCATCTCACATAGAGCTCGCAATAGCCTTTGTCCCCGACGCCCTCTTCGAAGTCACCATGCCAGAACCAGGGATGTGTACCCTCTTTGGCGCCGCTCCATCGCTTCCATGCTTCCTGGTTCCCCACGAAAAAGGCTCCGATATCCATATTCCAATAAGGAATCCCGCTGGCCGCCATCTGCAAACCCTCCACGATCTGGCGCTTAAGCACATCCCATGTGGCCGCAATATCCCCTGACCATAATACGGCGCCGTACTTCTGGGAAGAGAGATATCCGGAACGTGTCAGGTTCATCACCCTGGTCTCCGGGGCGGCTTTCCTCTGGTTATCATGAATCCCTTTTGCGTGGTACACTGCGTACACATTGGCTTTCCTGGCATCCATATACCTGGTCAGCTCCGCTTTGGATATCCGGTACCGTTCCCCGGCGCTGCGTTTCTCCGCCCCGTTCCAGTCCGGTGTAAAAGGCTCCGTGGAATCGCACCACCAGGCATCCACACCGCCGGAAAACAGTTCCCGTTCACACTGCTTCCAGTAAAGCGCCCTGGCTTCTCCGTCGAAGGCATCGTAAGTAGAAAGGTTGGCATACAGCTTGCCTGCCTCCATCATCTCCCTGTTGTCCTCCCCGCCCTTGTTCATATTGGGCCATACGGACAGCATCAGGCCAATGCCCTGCTCATGAAGGTTGTCCGTCAGCTCTTTCAGATCGGGATAGCGGGTTTTGTCCAGATGCTTATCCCCCCATTTTCCCTCCTCCCAGGAGAGCCAGTCCTGCACCAGACAGGACACCGGAATCTGCCTGCGCCTGAATTCCTCCGCCGTACTTTTAAGCTCCGCCTGGGATCTGTACCGTTCCCTGGACTGGATATAGCCGTAAGCCCATCTGGGCAGCATGGCCGCCTTGCCCGTAATCCTGCGGATTCCCCGGACCAGTCCCGCCATGTCCTCCGCCATGATCACATAGTAGGCAGCCTGCTCCACCGCATCCATGGATATGGTGACCTGATTGTCCCGCTCCTCATACACCATCAGGCAGTCTGCATCCAGCAGCACCCCGTAACCTGCGTCGGACACAAATACCGGCATGGGAATCTGCATGTTATTCTGATAGAGATGCTGGGTACAGTTCCTGTAACTGGCAATGCCGTCCTCGTGCTGACCCAATCCCAGGATGCGCTCCTTCTCTCCGATGGAGAAAACAAGCTTTGCCTCATAAGCGTCTGCCACCTTTGTCTCCCCGGCATTTTCCACAACCGTCCTCTCCCCGTCCACGGTTTTCTTCACCGCTACCCGGGCCTTCCCCTCGATCACATAGCGGGTTACCGCCCTGGGGATGAAGCTGCAGGACTCCTGCACCAGCACAGGGCGCTCCCCGGCATTTTTCACAAATTCCAGCCGGCCAGCCTGTCCTGTTCCTCCTTCTCCCCGCGCCGCCTGCGCAACCATGCTTTCATCCGGCGCAAATTCCTTCTCAATGATATCTCCCGGTTCTCTGCACACACCGTCCGGCGTACATACCACTCTGATGATCTTCATACTGTCCTCCCGTAGCTGCCCGTCCTGCCGCCGGCAGCTGATTTGTTGCTGAAACCGGCGATCAGAATGCCGTTCCGCGCAATCCTGCATTTTTCTCCCAGAGGCTTACCTGTCAGATAATCCCTGCACCCTGCCGGCAGCTTTACCTCCGTCTCCCTGGCCGTAAAATTGAATAAAAACAGGTAGTCTTCCTCATGTCCCCTGCGGGTCACCAGCTCCACGCCCTCTTCCCGCTCCACCAGGCTGCGGCGCACGCCTGCTTCCTTCATGACACCTTTCAGAAAAATACGGCAGGCCTCCGGCTCCAGGTCCGTTCCCACATAATACGCCCTGCCCCTGCCATAAGAAAAGGCCGATACGACTTTTGCGCCCTCCTTATAGCCCTCCGTATAGCTTCCCAAAGTCTCCGACACGCCGCCCAACAGCTCGCTCCACAGCCCGTCGGAGGTTTCCAGCAGGTTATCCTCCGTCTCTTCCATATGGCAGAGGGCCTCATAGCTCTCCATGCACAGGCGCAGCTTCGTATGGTTTTCCTCAAATACAGGCTCCACCTCTTCCACCACGCTGCCGAACACTTTCGTCAGTCCGGCGGGAAGTGACTGGGTATAGCCCACATTATCCTCATTTTTCACGGATGTCAGGAAGGTGGCCACCACAGTGCCGCCCTGTTCTACGTAATGCCTCACCTTCTCCTGCTGCTCCGGAGACATGATGATGGCTGCGGGCAGGATGACCACCCGGTACCGGCTCCAGTCCCTCTTCAGAGAAACCACATCTGCCGTCACGCCGATATTTTCCAGATAATGATACAGCTTGCCGCAATAATCCACATAATGAAACGCAGGATCGTTTACCGGTTTGATGCGCAATGCCCAGTGGGAATCATAGTCAAAGCATACCGCCGCTTCACCGGGAAATGCGGCCCCCTCCAGAGGCTCCAGCTTCCGAAGCAGCTCCGCCGTCTCCTGCATCTCCCTGTACCGTCTCCTGGGGATTCCGTCCATATCCACGATGGCATAGTTGAGCTGTTCCGCCCCGAAAGGATAGGTACGGAACTGAAAATGCAGCATCATCTCCCCTCCGTGGGCCATGGACTGCACCACCGCCTGCTTCATCGCCCCGGGATTGGGCTGCAGCCTGCCGCTTCCCCCCAGCCTGTGACCGCCGCCGGACATAAATTCCAGCACCCAGAAGGGCGTCCCGTCTTTCACGCCTCTCGCAAAGGCATAGGGAAAGGAATCCACCTCCGCATCCCTTAAGGACGGATAAAAGTCGAAGGCATACCGGTCCAGCCCCTCTGTGCTGTCATAGTAGTCAATGCTGTTGGTGGCAAGGCCTGTGGCATTGGTGGTAACGGGCACCTGCAGATACCTGCGAAGCGCTTTTGCCTGCAGGTCCTGATATTCCTTCTGACTGCGGGAGCAGAAACGCTCAAACTGAAGCCTCAGGGTAGGATTCTCGTAATAGGCGTCGATCAGATTGCGGGCCCCTGTCTCAATGGTATTTACAGGCAGCGGAATCTGACTGAAATCCTCATACTCCTGGGACCAGAAAATGCTGCCGCTTCTTCTGTTGAAATTCTCAATGCTCCCGTATTCCTGCCGCAGATATGCCCGAAATTTCTCTTCGCAGACCGGACAGCAGCAGCGCCCGGTTCCCTCCTGTGCGGGTTCATTGTCAATCTGCACCCCTGCCACATAAGGATTCCCTGCAAAAGCCCTGGCCATCTCCTCCGCGATCCGCACGGAGTACGCCCTGTAAGTCTCATGATTATAGCAATAATGCCGTCGGCCGCCAAAAGGACGGCGTATCCGGCGGTTGTCCATATATAAAATATCCGGGTGCTTTTCCACCAGCCAGGCGGGCGGGCAGGCCGTGGGCGTGCAGAGGATGGTTCGAATCCCTGCCTCTCCCAGCTCCTCCACCACTTCTTCCAGCCACCCGAAGGAAAAATTCCCCTCCGAAGGCTCCATCCGGCACCAGGCAAACTCTCCCATCCGCACCGTATTGATGCCCGACTGCTTTAAAAGCGCCAGATCCGCTTTTCGTTCTTCCTCTGTCTTATGCTCCGGATAGTACGATACACCATATTTCATCCTGTCCTCTTTTCCGTGCGCGGAGCCTTCCGCCGCCGCGCTTACCTGTAAATGATACCCGTGAGCGCCTCCGTTCCTGAATATTTGCTCCTGATCATTCGTTCCTGACCAGTCATTTCGAAACAGTCATTTCTGAACATAGAAGCGCAGCTTTTTCATATACTGTCTGTCTCTCATTGCAAAGATTGCAAAGGCTCTCACCCCATATGTCCCCGCTTATTCCTTTCCGGTAAAATAGATCTCCGCATCGCCGCCGGCTCTGACTTCCTCCTCCATGGTGAGTACCACAATGATATCCGGTTCTCCGTCTTGTCCTGTTCCTTCCGGCAAGACCAGTCGAATGCCTTCGGGGGTCTCTGCAGCCTCCACTTTCTCTCCGGCTTTCTCTCCGGAGAACAATGCGGCATTTTTTATACGGTTTTCCGTATATGGAAGCACGCAGCTCCGGAATGCCTCCACGTCCAGGATATGCAGGTACACTTTATTTCCGTGCCATGTGGAGCCGTACACATTGTCTACCGGCTCATAAGGGCCCGCGGACGCAGCGTAAATGCTCTCCCCGTAAACGCGCAGCCAGTCTCCCACCTGGAACATGCGCTTCCTGATCTCATCGGAGATCCTGCCGTTCCTGTCCGGGCCGATATTCACCAGCCAGTTGCCGCCCCGGCACACCACGTTCACCATCATCCGGATCAGCCAGTCAAAATCGGACACCGGATCCTCCGCCATCCAGCCCCAGGAGCTCCCGGAGCACACACACATATTCTTTTCCCAGGGTACGGGAATGATCCCGCCCGTAATCTCATGTGAACCTTCGTCGCAGTAAAAATCTCCCTCCCAGCCGGAACGGGGATTGATCAGCAGCTTCGGGTTATAGCTCCTGGCCATTTTGTTCAGCTTCACCGGCTCCCAGAACCAGGCGCTGGAGGTATCGCTGCCCTTGTGGGCCAGCCATCCCCCGTCGTACCACAGAATATCCGGCCGATACCTGCTGCACAGCTCCTCCACCTGGGCATAGCACTGCTTCTTCATCAAGGCCGCGTTCTCCGGCAGTCCCTCCGGGTCAAAATATCCCGGAAAGCGCCAGTCCATGGGAGAATAGTAAACTCCCACCTTCAGGCCCGCCTCCCTGCAGGCTGCCGCATACTCACCCACGAAATCCCTGTGGGCGCCCCTGTGCCAGGAAGTAAAATGCTCATGGCTCCCCTCACTGTTCCAGAGGGAAAAACCGTCGTGATGCCTTGTCACCATGACGGCATATTTTGCGCCGAAGCCTTTGGCGATCTCCATCCATTCCTTCATATCGAAATCCCGGGGAATGAACTGGTCCGCCAGGGCTTCGTATTCTTCTTTGGGAATTTTCTCATTAAACCTGACCCATTCCCCTCTCCCCAGGATGGAGTACAGTCCCCAGTGCACAAACATGCCGATCTTGGCGTCACGCCACCACTGCTTGTCCTCCGGCGGAAGGGTCAGTTCGTCACATTTCAGCCCTCCCAGGCTTTTGAAATTTATGCTGCTTTTCAGCATGGATTTCAATTCCGCGCCTGTCATCTCACGAGGCATTTTCTTCTCCATATTCTCAAGTCCTCCTAATTTAGTCGCTGCGCGACAGCTCTAAAGTGAAAAGTCACTTCGCGACAGCCCTAAAGTGAAAAGTCACTTCGCGACAGTTCTAAAGTGAAAAGTCACTTCGGTCCGCCGCAAATTGCCGCTTCTACCCGAACAAGTATCTCCTCATGGCCTGTCAGCATGGCGACACGCAGCCTGTCGGCGCCCTCCAGCCCCTTGATCATATAATAGTTCTGTTCGATCCGGTAAAAGGGCTGCTTCAGCATCTCCAGATAAGTCAGATCCCCCAGCTTTCCCAGCCTGAATATTGTATCCCTGTCCATCTGTCCGTCCAGGATCAGGTCATATGCCTGCCATCCGGACTCCGTACACAGTTCTATGGATTCCCTTCTGTCTGTTACTTTCAAGTCAAACCTCCCCTGGCCCGGGCAAGCCTGAATCAGTTCTTACCGCTTTGTACAAGGCCCCGCAGACTCCGTTCATCGCCGCAAATCTCCCATAAATCAACTTCATTGCTTCATGTTGCCCTTGTCCTGCAGCTGCCTGTCTGTCGCCGCAGACGGCCCGTAAATCAGCTTTCCCATATCCCTCCCCGGGATTCAACGGTATAATCGCCGTCTCAGCATTTCCGACGGCACACCCTGCGGAAAGCATCCGCTCATCCAAGCTTTCCGATGCCTGCAGTAAATTCCGCCACAGCCTCCACCAATGCCCTGACTTCCTCTTCCTTCGTCATAAACGAGATACTCACCCGCACCGTCCCTTCTTTCTCCGTTCCCAGATACCGGTGGAGCAGCGGCGCGCAGTGCAGCCCGGTCCGCACTTGGATACCGTATGTCCCGGCCAGGATATACCCGATGTCCGACGGGGAAAAGCCGGGAACCGTAAAGCTTATGGCTGTCCCGCCGGGCTGTCTGTCTCCGCACAGCGCCACGCCCGGGAGCGCCCGCAGCCCTTCGAACAGGATACGCATCATATACCGTTCATGGGCCATGATCTTCTCCAGCCCCGTCTCCAGCACGTATTCCACCCCCGCATTCAGTCCGGCGATTCCAGGCATATTCATGGTGCCCACTTCATAAAAAGGCTCCTGCGCCACCAGAGTCCGGCTGTCCTTTCCCGTTCCGCCGAAAAGCAGCGGGCGCAGAGGGATTCCCTCTCTCACGTACAGACCGCCTGTCCCCTGGATACCGTAGAGCCCTTTGTGCCCGGTAAAGGCAAGCATATCGATATTCATGGCTTCCACATCCACCGGCAGCGCCCCCGCGGACTGGGAGACATCGGCCAGAAAGCAGGCGCCCTTTTCCCTGGCCCAGCTTCCTATCTGCCTGATATCCTGCACGGCGCCGGTCACATTGGAGCTGTGGTTTACGATCACCAGGCCGGTGTCCCCGGTAATGGCTCTCTCCATGGCTTCCATATCCACATAACCGCCCCTGTCGCAGCCCACTTCCACCGGAAGGACCCGCCCTGCCCTGATTTCCTCTTTCAGGCCGTCAAATATGGTACGTAAAACCGAATTGTGTTCCGCAGCCGTGTATACAATCCGTTTTCTGGGGCTGCGGTAACCCAGAATCGCCATATTCAGCGCCTGGGTGGAGCCGCTTGTGAAGAAAATCCTCTCCGGGTTTCCTATCTGAAAGAGCCGTGCCAGGTTTTCCCGGCACAGCTTTATCCTGTCTTCCCCGTATTCCCCGGCAGACACACCCCGGTACTGGGACTGGGGCGCGCTCTCCAGAGCCTTCGCCACAGCCTCCGGCACTCCGGGCGGCTTCGGGTATGTTGTCGCCGCATGGTTCAAATATATCATGGATGTCCTTTTATCCTTCCACAACCTCGAATCCCATATATCCTGCTATCTTCTTCACCAGTGCCAGCTGGTCTCCGAATACCAGCACCTGATGATGTCCGAAATCCGCCAAAGTATGCATGTAGTCCCTGCCGTTATCCAGTTTGATAAAGTAATGAGGGCTGCAGTAATACTGCCTGAATTCGGAACGTACCACCTCTCCTACCTTTACCACCATCTTGTTGCCCATGGGATTGAAACGCCCGAATGTAATATACTGCTCATCGTTCTGCTCAAAGGCAATCTGCATCTTGCCGCCGAATCCCTGACCGGTAAATGCCCACATGCTGTAGTCAAGATCCGGTTTGTCGAAACCGTTCATCTTCAGCGCAGGCACCGCGTGGTGGATGGACAGAATCTCCGGCGACTGCAGGAAGGGATTGCCCATAAAAGCCGCCTTATGGCTGCCGTACATCAGCACCATCATGGCCATCATGGCATTCAAATCTTCCTCGCAGGCGGAAGGGATGCCCTCCGATTTCAGCAGGGAATGGCACACACAGGGCGTAAATTTCCTTTCCTGGGGAATCCTGGACGCGCACAGCTCGATGCAGGCGGTGGAAAACGCGTTGCAGCCGTAGAAGTCCATCATGGCCTTGGCCGCCAGGTAATATTTTGCGTCATTTACCAGCCATTCCGGATTCACCTTCGTATCCTTTGAATCTGCCAGCAGCTTCTCCGCGATCTGCTTTGCCTCCCCTTCATCCACTCTGTCCATATAAGGGAAGATATCCTTGAAGGGAAGCTTGAGCACTTCAAAGCCGTACTGCTTCCTCAGATACTCCACATCCCTGATATTGGACTGGATGCCATAGGTGGGTACCTGTCCCGAAGTCAAGATCAATGCCTTTGTATTGGCGATACATTTTCTGACCCAGAGACTGTGAAGTATATCGTTCAGGTCTTCCATGTCAATGGCATTGTAGGCTTCCACGCCGATGCTCCTGTTGTAAGCGCACAGGTCCGCGCCCTCGTTGCCGTTGGAAAATACGATGGTGGTCTTGCGGTATTTCTCCAGCTTGGGAATACGGTAACAGAAAATGACAAATGCGTCAACCTGATCCAGGCCTTCCTCGATCTTATCCCAGGTCTCCTGGGGCACGGTCAGATTCTCTATGTAGGGAACCGCTATGGGTTCCAACACGTTCACCTGGGGAATGATCTCCTTTACCTTTTCCCTGATCTCTTTCATATAATTGTCAGCCCATACCTTCTCTGCCTCCGGCTGCAGGTTCTCGAATTTGCCCGCGCGGCAGGGTCCCTCCCAGAAAGCGGAATGCTGCAGAAATCCCACCAGGGGACGGATATTTAACTTTTTCTTCATTGCTGATTCAACCATTTTCATTTCCTCCATATGATACAGGATCAACTGCCGCCTTCCTGCGGCAGGGTTATCGGCCCTACGGCCCGGTTACTGATTTTATTATATCGGGAACAGCCTCCCCGGTAAATTGAATAAATTGCAAAAAAAAGTATTATTTCAAACTATTGCAGGCGCCCTTCCAGCTCTGCCGCCCGTTCCAAAGCCCGGCTCCAGGCCTCCTCATAGAAACCTGAAAGGCTGTCCATCCCCGCTTTCCGCGCCGAGGCAGTCAGCGCCTGCCAGATTTCCTCAAATTCCGCCTCGTCCTCCGCGTAGACCATATTCCAGAAGTCCTTATACACCAGCTCCTCGATCTCGTCCGAGATGCTCTTCAGTTCCGGCGGCAGGGTATCCGTCATGTACACCGCTGTGGAAGCCCTGATCGTATCCCAGTTCTCCCGGCTTCCTTTCTCGTCCTCCTGTGTATCCTCCCTGCTGCCTTCGCCGTCCTCCTGCACATTCTCCCGGCTGCCTTCGCCGTCCTCCTGCACATTCTCCCGGCTGCCTTCGCCGTCCTCCTGCACATTCTCCCAACTGCCTTCGCCGTCCTCCTGCACACCCTCCCGGCTGCCTTCGCCGTCCTCCTGCACATCCTCCCTGCGCCAGTAACGGCTGCCAAACGCATAGCCCTGCTCTGTCAGGGATGCGGGTGTCCTGCCCAATACGCCGAAGGGCCTGATCCCTTCCTGAAGGCCCCCCTGCAGGCCCGGCAGTTCAAGGGCGCCCTCCTCCAGGATTTCCGCTCCCTGCTTCGTCACATACGGAACCTGTCCCTCTCCGTATTCCCACAGAACTCCCTCCGGACCGTTGTAAAGGCGCACCTCCGTCTCCTCTCTGTACAGCCAGTCAAGCAGCCTTACCGCATCCTCAGCCCGCTCGGAATTCTTATTCACCGCCAGACATTCCCCTGTCCCCACCACATGGTCCGGCTCCAGATACAGGATCATGTCCTCCGCCGGAAGGGGCATATAGGCGCTGTCTTCCGCCCCCCGCAGCGAATTGTCCATTCCTGCCATCTCCAGATCCGCGGCAAAAAGAACCCTTCCGGAATTCATCTTCCGCTCCACATTTCCGGCTGTCTGGTTGGGGGAGTCAGGGTCCAGCAGTCCCTGCCTGTTTGCTTCATAGTAAAAGCGCACCGCCCTTTTAAAGAAGCTGTCCTCCTCCAGAATGGAACCCACCTCACCGGTTACCATATTGACCTCCATCAGAGGAGAGACAATCTGCATGTCAATTCCGTACATATAGGCCAGGGATGCCGCATGCCCGGGCATTTTCCCGTCTCCCTGCCAGAGACAGATCCCGTACATGCTCTCTCCCACATCGCTGGTGGGCTTGGCCTTTTTCAGGCGTCTGATTACATCAATGTAGTCTTCCAGTGACGACACCCGGGGACTTCCCGCCCGCTCCCATGCGCTCTTCAGGAGCATGGGCATGGAATGGTATTCCCGCTCTCCCACCTTTCCCACAGACAGGGGCGCCAGAAGCAGATCCTCCCCGCCGCCGGCAGCCACAGACCATTCCAGGGCTGCCTGATAGGCCTCCCCTTCAAACAGAGCCGGCAGCTGCTCCCTGTATTCGTTCAGGGGAAGCAAAAGCCCCGCGTCAATATACAGCTGTGCCTGCTCCCTGTCGGAAAATCCGATGATATCGGGAACGGTTCCCGATGACAGCCGCAGTTTCAGCTCTTCCCCGCTCTGCCCGTCGGCAGAAAAGGACTCCAATATCAGCCCCGTGTCTTCATAGAGCAGGGCTGCGCCCCATCCCTTCCACACGGAAGCCGGGCTGCCCGACTGCTGGATATACGAAGTGATCATGGTTCCCTTTACCACGTCCTCTGTGCTCTGGGGACTTACCGCGCCGTCCCCCTTTCCGTCGGCGCATCCGGCAAAGCATATCAGGCACAATAACAGTAAAACAGCCTCTGTTATCTTCTTTCTCATGTTTTCCTCCCTGTTCCGGCTCTGTCTGCATTAATTTTCTTCTGCCTCTTGCTTTCTGATGAAATAATGTATAAACTACCATTAAACAAATGTAAAAAGATGCCCGCTGAAACGGGCCGGGGGTATAAAAATGATACGCAAACTAATGCAAAGCTACTATGCAAAAATCTCACTGGCCTGCATCTGTATTGTCAGTCTTGTCACAGGCACGTTCTCTTACTTATGCTACGGACTGATTTCCCGTCAGAATGTTTCGGAACACTTAAACAACTACAACATATTAGCCAATAACCAGTCCGCGGCCCTCTCCTCCCGGCTGGCATCCTTTTCGGACTTTTTTTATCCGGTATTCAACGACCCGGAAGCTTATGAAGCGCTCTGTGAACTCTATCTGTCCCCCAACGGCAGCCTTCCCAATGCGACCATGGATGTACTGCTGGATACCATGAATGCCCTCTGCGCCTCGGACCCCTATTGCTGCGGCATGCTGCTGCTGACCAGAACGGGCCGCCTCTACCAGTATGATACCAAATATGTGTCCCTGATACCGCTGAACTTTGTGAGAACCACCTTCCGCTTCACTCCCTATCAGCTCCAGATCATCTCGGATTCCCATATTTCCGAACTGTCCAGCGATCTGGAGCTGCCTGCCTCCCATGTATACGGCTTAAGCGGCACACTGTTCCGGTACAAGGCCAGCGATCTGGAGAATCTGGGCTACATGATCGCTCTGTATTCCACGGAGGAATTCAGCAATATCCTGACCTCCTCCGGCCTGGAAAGCACTGCGGAATACACCATCGCGGACGCATCCTTCTCCGTCATCTATTCTTCCGAAGGAAACTACGGTTCCGAAGATATGGAAAACCTGCTGGCCCAGCCTGTCCGGGACACGATCAACAATGCCAGACTTATCTCCGCTGCCGGAGATGACTACTACATTTCATCACTATACCAGAACAGCTACGGCTATTATACCACTTACGTCCTTCCTGCGGAAAACATTCCTCCTTCCGCAGCCCAGACGCTCCTCCTTCTGTTCAGCCTGCTGCTGCCTCTGTGCTGCATCCTCCTGTACAGTACAGTATTCCGCTCTTCCGGCAGAAAAGTCAGGAATATCTTAAATTCCATGGAGATCGTGGGACGCAATAATTTATCCTACCGCATGCCCATACCCAAAGGCAATGACGAATTTACAAGCATCACTCACAGCTTTAACCACATGTGCGACGAGCTGCAGAAAAACGTGGAGAATGTGTATCTCTTTGAGATCTCCCAGCGCAAGTCCGAGCTCTATGCCATGCAGACCAGCATTAACCCTCATTTCCTCTACAATGCCCTGGAACAGATCCGGGTGCTTGCCTTAAGCGGCGACGGAAATAAGGCGGCGCATATGCTGCTGCTTTTGTCGAAAATGTACCGTTACCAGACCAGACGCAACCTCTTTATCTCCATCGCGGAGGAATGCGCCCAGACGGAGAACCTCATCAACCTCTATTCCTGCCGCATCAGCGACTGCGAATACGAGATCCATGCGGACACCGGGGCCAAGAAATACGGCATTCCCAAAAACCTCCTTCAGCCCCTGGTAGAGAACAGCTTCGTACACGGATTTTCCCCGGAACAGGAAAACGCATTCCTCATGATCACCGCCGCTTTTCCGGAGGGCGCGGAAAAAATCTGCTTTACCATTGAAGACAACGGCCGTTCCGTCTCGGAAGAGGACCTGGAACTGCTTCGGGAAAAGCTCCGCCAGCCTGTCCTGAACCGGGATGAAGAGAACGGCTTTGCCCTGTCCAATGTGAACAACCGGCTGAAGCTGGTATTCGGAGAGAGCGCCTGCCTGGAGCTTTCCGTAGGGGAAGACGGCTCCGGATTCCGGGTATCCTTCTCCATTCCTCCCGTTCTGCCCGAAGACCTGGCCGCTTCCTACTCCGGCGCCGCCTTCGGGACTGATCTTTCCTCCGCGGAACACTCCTGACGGTTATACTGCATAACGCTGAATACTGCCTAATGCAATCATGCGATTGAACCGGTCAGCGTTATGCAGTCCGGTTTCACGGCAAGTGAAGTCGTTAAGCAGTATAAAACCTGCCTGTCCGATATTTACTTCCGAATTTTATCTCCGGCAAACAAAGGAGGAACCGCTTCCCCTTACGGAAATACGGTTCCCCCACATGACTGCCCTCTTATCTGCCTGCAGACGCTTTGAATTCTGCCTGGATTGCCTTGTATTCATCGGAGCTTACGATTCCGTCTACAAAGGTCTTCCACTCGGTCTCGCCGATCTGTCCCATCACATACTGGGTGCACATGGTATTCACGTCATCCGTCAGCATGGTCCACTGATTGTTGTAGGTCTCGGACTCCAGATTGGTGATCTCGTTCTTCAGTCCGGACTCTTCCATGTAATCTACAATAAAGGACTTCACTTCCTGCACTCTCTCAATACACTCGTCGGAAGCTCTCTTGGCGCCGTCTCTCATAAACTTATCGGTAACCTGGTCCACGTCCTTCTTCAGGAAGATCTGGTTCCATGCGCCTACATAACCTGCGGTACGCTTCTCACCCATGCCTTCTGCGGAAGTATCCCTGGTGCCGTCTTCCAACAATGTGTAGTGAACGCCCTCCACACCGTCTTTCATCAAAGTATCATATCCGGGATATGCTTCTTCCGTTCCGTTGAACACTTCCATGATCTTCTGAATCTTCTCCTCGGAGCAGGCGGAACTGATCGCGATACAGGAATCAATATCCGTTGCGTTAGGAGTCACCGCATAGGCTTCCGGTCCCTGCACGGGCATCAGTTCCCATGCTTCGTAAGTATCCGGCGTGCTCTTGTCAAAAATCTTGTTGCTGGTCAGGTCTGCGGACTGGTTGAAATTATACCAGGCATTCAGGAAAGTCACGGAGTTGCCTGCCTTGAACTTGCTGGTGGTGTCGTTGCCCAGCGCAAACTCGGGGTCAATGGCTTCCGCATCGTACAGATCCTTCATCCAGTTCAGGAAATCAATGTATTTGGGGTTGAACTGTATATACTGGAACTCTCCGTTCTCATCAATGCCCCAGTCGGTCTGTCCCGTGAAAGCGGTTGCATATGCCTTCACCTTTGCATGCATAAAGTCCTCGCCCCAGAATTCAATGCCGTATACCTTCTGTCCCTCGCCCTCGGTAGCCGCCCCGGACAGCCCGATGATCCAGTCCTTCAGCTCGTCCATGGTCTTCGGTTCTTCCTCAAAACCGTACTTTTTCATCAGATCCCGGCGCACCATGATGCCGGATTCCTTGGCAAGCTCGGAATTGCTCCTGGGCAGGATATAGATGCCGCCGTTAAAGGTAGCCTGATCCCAGAATGACTGGGGCCAGTTCTTCATGACGGAATTGGTCTTTGCCAGTGCATTGTCCCCCTCGAAAATGTAAGGCGTCATATCCACAAAATTTCCCGCCTCAATCGCCTGGGTAAAAATGGGATAATAGTAGGTATTGTTCGTGGACATGATCTGTGTCACGTCGGGCTGGCTGTTGGACGCGATCAGCGTATTCAGCTTCTGGGGATAATCATTGTAGTTCACCCACTCAATCTCCAGATTTACATCGAACATATCCTCCCAGTACTGCTCCATCTCGTTGTCAGGCGAAGGGCCGTAACCCCAGTCGATCCCCAGCACGCTGATGGTCATCCTCTCTCCGTTGGAAGCCTGCGCTTCCCCGCTCTCTTCGGAAGACTCTTCTTCGCTCTCCTGGGAAGATTCCTGGGAGCTCTCCTCCTGTGTGGACTCCTGGGAGCCGCTTCCGCCGGTCTGCTGGCTTTCCTCTGCATCTCCGCATCCGCTCAACGAACCTGCCACCATAACCGAAGTCAGTATAAGCGCAAGTACTTTTTTCTTTTTCATTCCTTTTCCTCCTGTTTCTACATACTGTTTGATTGCTGCTATGTGTTAACCCTTTACCGCGCCTACCATCATTCCCGAAGCAAAATACTTCTGCAGGAACGGGTACACCACCAGTACAGGGAGAACTACCACTACCACTGCGGCCATACGCATGACTTCCTGCGGTACTGTCCTGGCCAGCTCCAGCTGCAGGTCCACCACATCGGATACGGTGGAGGATAACACGATTTTCTGTACATATACCTGAAGAGGCGCTTTTGCCGTGGAAGTCAGATACATGACCGCGCTGAAATAAGTATTCCAGTAACTCACGAAAGCAAACAGCGTCATGCTGGCCAACATGGCCTTGGACAGAGGCAGTACGATGATGCCGAACATTTTCAGCTGTCCGCAGCCGTCTATCTCAGCCGCCTCCTCCAGTTCAACGGGCAGGGACTGGAAGAATGACCGCATGACCATAACCGTCCAGGCGCCGCACACCGAAGGGAGAATACAGGCGAAGTAACTGTCCATAAGCCCCAGGGCCTTCATATTCATGAAATTGGGGATCATGCCCGCCCCGAACAACATGGTGATCATCACATATTTATTGAAAAATTTCTTGCCCGGTACCGGTTTTGAGAGCAGGTACGCCAGACCGGCGCACACCAGTACATTCAGGGGAGTCCCTACCAGCGTGATAAAAAGGGTGGATTTTAAGGCATTTAAAAATCCCGCGCCGCTCAGTATCAGCTGATACGCTTCCGTGGACCATTTCTTCGGCCACAGATAGAAGCTTCCCGCCACATAAACTGAACTGTCCGTAAAGGACACCATGATCACATACAGGAACGGCAGCACCATGGTGCCCGCTATTATCAGAAGGATGATCCACAGAATGACCTGATAGAGATTCTCCTTCATCTTCATCCCCATTTTTCTATTGACTGCTTTTTCCCGTGCCATATTTCCTCACTTTCCGCAAACCTGTCACAATTCAGGAATCCCCCGGGAATTACGCTTCCCTGAGATCGCGTCCCTGATACCCGTGAACCTGTTGTTCTGTCATTTGATACAATACACCGCAAGCGCAAACCGCTCATGTAAAATAGCCGCCAAACCCTTTCCGACCACGGATATGATCCTGTCATGTCATGCCCACACCCTCACGCAGGACGGCCATCCGGCCCCTTCCGACCACGAACAGGGCCACATTATGCCACAGCCAAACCGCACTGCCGGGCTACATAATCCCTTCATAACCCTTGCGGTTGGTAATCCAGTTAGTCAGGATCACAAGGCTGGTATTGATCACCGACTTAAACATACCGATTGCCGTGGTATAGGAATACTGGGTGCTTCCTCCCGCGATCCCGTTATTATATATGTAGATCTCAAAAACCTCCAGCTGCTTCTTCACCATGGCATTGTTCATCAGGAACACCTGTTCGAAATCTACCGAAACGATGGAACCCATCTTCAAGATCAGCATGACCACGATAGTAGGCATAATGCTGGGGATGGTAATCCTGGCCATACACTGCAGCTTGGTGGCCCCGTCCATTTTGGCTGCCTCATAGAGAGACTGATCCACACCCGCGATCGCCGCCAGATACACGATGGAGCCCCATCCTATCCCCTTCCAGAGGGACTGGATCACAATGATGGGATAGATCGCTTTGGTATCAAACAGATACGCGTGGGCTTCTCCTCCCAGAGCAACGGCGATCTTGTTGATCACGCCCTGCTCCGAAGACAGCAGGAAAAAAGTAAGGCTGGCCACGATAGTCCAGGAGAGGAAATGGGGAAGGTATACGGAAGTCTGGATAAACTTCTTAAACTTTGCATTTCTCACTTCGTTCATAATCAGCGCCAGAATGATAGGAGCCGGGAATGTCAGCAGGTTCAGCCCGCTGATGACCAGTGTATTGCGAAGCATGGAGTAGAATTTGGCGTCCTTGAAGAGCGTCTGAAAATGCTTCAGTCCCACCCACTCGCTTCCCAAAATCCCCATGTGCGGATTGTAATTCTGGAAAGCCATCAAAAGCCCCCTCATGGGGAGATAATTGAAAAACAACATCAACAACAGTCCGGGCAGCCCCAACAGATAGACCCATCTGTACTGATAGAGCCTCCTGCCGAGACTTTTCTGCCCCATATTTACCACCTTCGCCTTCGCCGCCAACTTGCTACCTCCTGTTCCCTGGAATGTTTTTCTTTCCTGAAATACTTTTCTATCGGAACCTGCCCGAAAGAAAAGCATTCCATGTACACTTTTTTCTCATGTTTTCCGAATGACTCTATTTTATTATAAAAATTTCACAATTCCTATTGAAATGATTCCATCTTTTTTAATAAATTCAATATCCGCACTTTTCTTTTCACGATTGCGGCTTGACTTACCCTTTTCCTTTTTACTATAATGATAAGGACACCTTATAAAATAAATTCCACCTGTGTGGATTGCAACCGCACAGATGGAATAAATTTGCAGGATCCTGCCGGAAAAGGCATATGCCCAGCAGACACACAGGACAGAAAGGAACCGGATCCATGTACCAGGTAGTATTTGTAGATGATGAAGCATTTGTATTGGAAGATCTGAAGAGGGCCATCGACTGGTTTGGCTTTAACATGGAGATCGCATTGGCCTCCACAGACCCTTCCGAAGTACTGGACTATATGCGGGAGCATCCCGTGCACCTGATCCTGACGGATATCTCCATGCCGCAGATGATGGGGACAGAACTGATCAGGGAAGCCAGAAAGCTCAATCCTTCGGTGTCCATTTTAGTCCTCTCGGCTTACGATACCTTTGACTATGTGCGCTCGGCCATGCGGGGCGGCGCCGAAAACTATCTGCTCAAGCCCCTTGACCCGGACGAGCTGTCGGAATCCATCAGCACCATCGTACGGCACCTGGAGGACCGGAACAAGATCTCCCGGAATTTCGGCCCCTCCATGCTCACCTTCCGCAGCAGCTTCGTGGAAAGCTGGTGCAAGGGCAGCCTCAGTGAAGACGAGCTGATCGCCCGCGCCTCCATGCTGGGCGTCAATCTGCAGTTGGACAATTATACGGTAGTCCTGTTTTCCGTGGCTGATGAATATTCGGACAAAATGCCTCTGCTCTTTGACACGGTCCTCTCGGCGTTTGTGGGCACCTATATCTGCCATTTTTACTTCGAATCCCCCAGCCAGTTCATCTGTATCCTGAGCAGTCCTGAGAGTTTCAATATCTTCCGCTTCCAGAATGAAGCCGAAAGACTCCGCCCTCTTGTGGACTTCCCGTTTTTCGTGTCCGCAGGCACCACGGAGGATAATTACGCAGACGTGTGCAGCAGCTATCATGCCGTCAAGAAATTTCTGCTTTTACGTTATTCTCCCATCACCTTCCTGAACTGCCGTTACCTGCTGTTCCCCCTTCACAGGCAGCAGGTCATCGAACAGAATTTTCAGGAGACAGAGGAAGAAGCCTATCTGGCGGATATCCGGAAAATCCTGGAATCCCTGGCTCCGGAACGGCGGATCTCCCTTCACCTGGCCGTGATAAACTGGGGGATCAGCCAGGTGGAAGGCTTCCTTTCCGCCGAAAAGCTGCCCCCCCTGTTCTCCGGATACCAGGGCGACGATACGGATACGGACCGCATTCTTGCCGGAATCCGCTGCCTCTTCCGTTCCGTCCGGGAAATACCAAATACCAGGGAAGTGCCCCAGGGCGCTGCCCAGCAATATGTCCGGATGATCATGGATGAAGTCCATAACTTCTCCAACAAGGATGTGTCCCTGAAGACTCTGGCCGCCAGACTGAATATGCATCCCTCCTACCTGGGTTCCATTTTCCATCAGCAGACCGGGTATTATTTCAATGACTACCTGAACGAAGAACGCCTCAAATATGCCGCCAGGCTGATGGAAAACAGCAATATCCGGCTGAAGGACATTGCCGATATGACAGGATTTTCCAGCCAGACTTATTTCAACAGGCAGTTCAAAAAGCGCTTTAACGCTTCTCCCAACGCTTACAGGAGGGAGCTGAAACTGAAAGGACGCGACTCCCTGTAGCGGGAGCGCGTCCTTTTCGGATTTCCAACTTATACTGCGCACCGGTTGAATTTGTCGTACAACCCGACTGCAGACCGCCAGCCAGGTATTTTCCCGGAGGTATCACTGTAAATCCCGGCGGTCTGCAGTATACTTTCGGGCATTTGTCCGGGAATATCTCCTGCTGCCATCGCGTCAGGCTGTTTTCGAGTATCCATAACGTAAAAACCTTTGGCCGCGCCGTTAATGCTGCCAAAGGTTTTCCCGGAACCCCGATGTATCATCCTCCATATTTACGCATCTGCTCCCGAAAACCGGCCTCGGGGAGGCTGGCGCGGGATGCCGCCTCCTGCACCGACAACAGGTTATCCTTCACAAGCTCAATCAGGATTTCGATTTGCCCTTCTTTCTTTCCCTCTTTCCTGCCTTCTTTCCTTCCCTCCTCTCTTCCTTCCTCTCTTCCTTCCTCTCTTCCTTCCTGCAAGCCTTCCGCTTTTATTCGCTTTGCTTCATAATCAAGAATCCTACCGCCCATAACAGACTTCACCCCTTCCTTTACATTCCTATACTTTAAAGCAATGTTTTCCAGCACTTTCCCTGACATGTCGTTGATAGTACATTTTGTATATTCATTCACTTCGCCCTGTTCAAGCAGCTTCTCCAGCCGGGCTGTGATTCCGGCATATTCTTCTTTTAGCATCTCCAGCCGAGCCGGATCTTTCTCATAAGCCTCGAAATCTTTCTCAAAGGAAAATATATGAAACGGGAGCAGGAACAGAAGCTTTTTCTCGAAGATTTCATCTGCTGTATAATTCCGGGATTTCATAACCGGAACCCGATAGGATGCTTCCGTCCCCGGCGTCCGGATCTCCACGGTCATCTCATCCGGCGTAGCCCCGTTGCTGCGCAGGAACAGCACCGCAGAATGGGGAAATGTGACGATCAGGGTATCCCCGGCAATCTCCCCCTGATCCAGGGCGATCTGTGCGTCGTACTCAAAAAGCCTCACCAGCATACTGCTGTCCGGACGGCTTTGGCACTCCCAATGGTATTTTTTCTCTTTTGTACCAAGGACTTTGAATGAGGTATCCGTAATGCGCTCCGACTCTTCCCCGTCCTGGCGGTTCAGGAAATGTTCGTTGGGGGAGAAGATGATTTCTTCGTCCCCTTTATAGTTTTCGCCGAACACTTCGTTCAGGACCGGGAGGATCAAATGGCTGCAGTCGTTGAGCAGGGTACGGAATACGTCATCATATGGCGTATTTTGCATCTCTTACCCTCCCCTGGTATTTTCTTTTTTCTGACTTTATCTTAACACAGGATGGAAGGTTTTTCAATCAGGTTTCGCTATTTGTATTCCGTCCTCTGCATGGGCAAATTTCCCGCCTTTTGTCTCCCATTGCGTCAGCATCCACTCGTTATACATGTTGGCTGGGTATTTATACTGCGCACCGGCTGAATTTGCAGCACAACCCGACTGAGACCGCCAGCCAGGTATTTTCCCGGAGGTATCACTGTAAATCCTGGCGGTCTGCAGTATAGGAATTGCCGGAAAACCACCCCTGCAGCTTATTCAGGCAAAAAACGGGAAATATAATATAATTCGCCATGAACTTGCAGCGGTTTTTTGCGGACACTTCCTTACTTCCTATAGCCGGATCTTCTCATATTCCATGCCTCCGTCGGAATTCCATTACATGCTGCCAGTCCTCCCTGCCCAGATGGTGGGTTCCCTGCCGCAGATGATATCCGATATGTCCCCGGTGAAGAGGCTTTACAGGCAGCGTCAGACCTTCTTCTTTTGAAGACGGCATACATTCTTTCCATGCTGCCTCCTCCAGGACCAACCCGCGACAGTCACATTGTGTCATGCAGTTTTCAGCAACAGGATTCGCACTCTGCCCCCCGACGGCTTCGGCAGCAACAGATGCTCTCTGTCTCCCAATGGCTTCGGCAGCAACAGATGCTCTCTGTCTCCCAATGGCTTCGGCAGCGGCAGATGCTCTCTGCCCCCCGGCGGCTTCGGCAGCGGCGGATGCTCTCTGCCCCCCGGTGGCTTCGGCAGCGGCGGATGCTCTCTGTCTCCCGATGATCTCGAAAGCAGGAGATGCCGCCGCACAGGCTAAAAATTCCGACAGCGGGTCCGCCCAGGCATCCTCTGAGGCGCTCGCCACATAGAGGTATCTGGGAGCCGTCAGCGCCAGCAGGAAATGCTGATCGAAGGGCAGTTCTTCTTCCCTGCCCGCATAGGAAGCAAAATTGCCGCAGAACCAATGCCCGCAGGCGTTTCCCGTCAGATCCGCAGCGCGCTCTCCGCGCTTTCCCCGAAACAGCGCCGCCCCTCCGGCCCCGGAATCGTTGGCTACCGTCAGGGAGAACCGCTCATCCATGGCCCCGCACAGCAGCGCCGCTTTTCCCAGGCGGGAATGTCCCATGACAGCCATGCGCCCGGCATCTATCTCCGGATGCCCTGACAGATGATCCGCCGCCCGGGAAGCGCCGTAAGCCCACATGCCCAGCTTCCCCCAGCTGTCATAGGGATTCCTGGTGCAGAAAGTCCCCAGACCGTTGGCAAAACCGTCGTTTTTATCGGGCGCTATCTCCTGGCAGCTGATATGAGCCAGTGCGAATCCGTTGTCGATAACCTCTTCCCCTGGCCCGTCTGCCGGTGTCTGCGTAAATCCCAAATAGACGAACAGGGGCTTTTTCCTGTTTTCTCCGCCCTTTGGCACAAACAGTTCAAAAGAAAACGAAAAAATATTAAACGGAGTGCGGAAACTCAGCAGTATCTTCTCCCTGACAGCCTTGCCTCCGTATGCGTTTTCATCCCTGACGCCCACTTCTCCTCTGGTAACCACCGGAAACACAGGGGAGAAACCCGCAAACTCCCGGCCTAAAATTTCCCGGATCTGCGCCTTTCGCTTCTCCCAGTCCTCCGCGCTCCTCACCTCAGAACCGTCCGGAAAGGAAAGCAGCTCCGGCAGCTTCCTTCTCTCCAGTTCCTTCTCAATCTCCTGCCCTATCATTCCGACACCCCCTTTGTACCTGTCTCTTCACACTTCGATGTACCAGTGGAAATCCCTCCTGAGAACACCTTTCTCATTTTTGCCGCTGTCTGTTTTCATCCCGCCGGGAAGACACAGCCCGGACAGCAACAGGATTATACAAAGGCAATCTTCAGACAGCAGGCTCCCTCCGGCTCAAAGCCTTCCGGCAGCGCCGCTGTCAGGATGCCCATATCCGCTGAAAACGCCAGTTTGCCGTATCCCAGCAGTTCAACCGACTTTACCGAGGAAGCATTCCGCAGACAGTGCAGCGCCGCCGTGTGAGGCCGTCCCATCAGGAAAGCATAAACCGTATTTTCCTTTGCGGTGTAGCGCACATCATAGGGCGTCCAGGCAGTCTCCTTCTCCGCCTCCGTCTCCGTGACGCCTTCGCCGCTGACCAGATACGGCCTGGTACCGCGGATTCCCCCGCCGTTTATTTCCATCCATCTGCCGATACCGTCCAGAATATAGCTGCACTCCTCGTCCAGGGCGCCGTCCGGCCTCTGGGGAATGTTCAGCAGCAGGTTTCCGTTCTTCGACACCACGTCCACCAGCAGGTCCGTCACCTGTCTGGCGGATTTATACTCTGCCCTTACGTCATAGAACCAGTTTCCCAGACAGGTGTCCGTCTGCCATGGTCTCTCTCTGATCTCTCTGTCCGTGCTGCGCTCGAAATCCAGCGCGCCGATGCGGTGATATTCCTCCCGCTTGTCCTTATGCAGATAGACTGACCTGTTTTCCCCGTATTTCGCCTCGCTGGAATTGTACAGATGCGCCGCCATGGAAAGTCCCGGCAGCCAGGCAGGATCCGTCACATCCGCATTGCTGCAGTAAAAGGGCAGGGCGCCGTCCGAGTACAGCAGTTCAGGCTCATATTTGTCCACCGCCTCCTTCACATCCTCATACCACACAGGATACCATCTCCTGTCCCAGGTATAGTGATGCCGTACATATCCCGGCTCCACCGTGAAGGCATTGTCATGGTAAAAGCCCTTCCATTCCGGATCCCGCCCGTCATAGGGAACACCCTTCATGGGGCCTTTCGTATCACAGAGCTTGTTGGTACTGAACCACTCAAAGCTTGCGCCGTGATGTTCGCTTAAGCCGAATACCAGCCCTTCCTTCAGCGCCGCCTCCCGCCACAGCCCCACAATGTCCTTTTCCGGGCCATAGTTGACACTGTTATAAGGGTTTCGGGCGGAAGCATAGTTGAAGAAATGGTCGTGGTGCATGGCCTGGGCCACGAAATACCCTGCGCCTGCCTTTTTATAACGCTTCATCAGCTCCCCGGGGTTAAAATGTTCCGCTTTCCAGAGCCGGACGATATCCTTATATCCCACCCTGGAAGGATGGCCGTATGTCCGCAGATGATACAGATACTGCGGCGAACCCTCCACATACATGTTCCGGGCATACCAGTCGCCGTACATGGGCACGGACTGAGGCCCCCAGTGAGACCAGATGCCGAATTTCGCGTCCCGGAACCACTGAGGACAGGTAAACCGGTACAGGGAATCAAAACTTGCCTCAAAGCTTCCCTTTGCTGTTTCATATTGATAATCCATCACATTCTCCTTATTAAGGAAGTGTCTGCAAATAACTGATACAAGTTTAAAGTTGTTCTCCCTGTACTTCCGGGCTTTTCCCTAAAGAAGCGGCAACAGTTATTTTCCGGCAATTCCTGAAGTCGCTGCGCGACAACTCATGTGTTCAAGTCATTTTACGACAGATTTGTCCTGAAATCACTCTTCATACAGCCAGTCCAGCTTTTCCGGCGTCTCTCCGGACAGCCCGGCATTCCGCGCCTGAAGATTGGCGTCCGCAGGCACCACTCCCACGATGGTGAATCCTCCTGTCCCCATATATATCTCATGGGTTCCCTTCTCATAGAAATAGGCATGAATGTTACAGTTGGGGCAGTTTTCCGCCTGGAGCGCATTGGCATATACCACGCTCAAGCCTCCCCTGTCATCCGCGTGAGTGTTGGTCTCCAGGTCAGGGAGTTTAAGCCACTCAACGCCGCCTGCGTTCATGTAAGCGATCAGCACCTTCACGTCCTGCGGAACCTTCAGCACAATCCGCGCCCCTTCCGCCATGGCGCTTCCCAATCCGAACCGGATTCCCGTCAGGCCTTTCAGTTCCGGGGCCAGCATGGTGACGGGAGCAGCCATATCCGTGAAGATGCTCTCCCCCTTTCTCACCGTATATGTCTCGCAGCCCGGGCCGGCCAGCTCGAAAGCCGCTCCCGTGAGGGGTTCTGCCGTCTGCTCGTCTCCTTCTTCCTCCCCCGGATAGATTCCCTGCTCCATCTCCCCGAGATGTTTCTTAAAACAGTCAAATTCTTTCTCATATTCCGGCAGACACTGGGTCCAATGCCCGAAAGCCGAGCCGTCCGTGAAAGGAATCTTTCTCTGTCTGGTCTGCATGCTGCAGGCATACAGGTAAGTCCGCTCCGTCAGCTCTGCCAGTCTGCGGTAATGCTCCACGCTCTCCTCCCAGGGAGCCACAGCCGCCCGCAGCAGCCCAAGATCCCCCCGCAGATTCTCGTCCATGGTATATTTATAGCGCAGGATGCAGAAAGCCGCTTCCAGCTTTTTCGCGTAGCTTAGGGTAAGCTCGACCATGGCCCGGGCATCCGTGAACCAGTATTCCAGTTCCCGCCTGTTCTTTCCGGCTTTTTCCTGTACGGAGCCAAGGAGCGCTTCCGCCCTTTTCGCATAATTCACCACCTCGGCGCACATATCTGCGGTAGTCTCACCATAGAAAGGTTCTCCCGCAAGCTCTCTGCGGATCTCATCGTCTGGCTGCTCCCCGGGGGTGGAGACGGAATGCCACAGTTCATAGTTTGGCTTATATCGCTTTACATTTGTAAACTGGCTCATGGTCATTCCCAGACTCATGGTCTGTCGGTTGCCCTCCGTAATCCCCACCCGGCGCAGGATTCTGGGCGCACACTGTCCCAAGGCATTGACGGCGCGGTAAACACGGTCCGCACTTTCCATATCCATGGAGAAGTGTTCCGCGAATACCTCCCTCCAGTAGAGCCGCTCCGTCCCGGGATCCCTGTCCGGGTTCCAGGCATACCGGAACCATGCCCGGTACCACAGCCAGTCTCTCTCCGCCTGCAGCAGTCTCTCCTGCTCCTTATCCGGCGAATAAGGCCAGTCCCAGAAAAACAGGGGATACAGATGCAGCCCGTTGCAGCCCAGCCTGCTCCTGCCGGCCTGCATACATTTCTGAATAAATTCGGTGGCCCCATAGCGGAACGGCTCCAGGTCTGCCACCACATGCACGTTCATGATATGGGTCTGGCCGTGGGAGGCAAGCCTGACATGGGTATCCTGCCACTTTCCCGTGGGCAGACAGGTGGTCAGTCCCTCCCCGTTATACTTCCACATGGTATAGAGATGGTCATAAAGGGGCACCGCCTGCTCCATGACAGCGTTTGGATCACAATCATGTCCCCGCAGGATCAGGGGCGGCAGTTCCTTCAGGCCCGCCAGCGCCACTCCCTCCTTCACGGCCGGGATAATGGTCTGTATAAACCAGTCCGTCTTGTTCTGCAGACCTCTGAGAGCCTCTCCCAGACATACCATAAGGCCGATATGAGGGAAAGACGCGATAAATTTCACAATGGATTTATAGGTATAGTCTCTGTTCAGCTCCGTGATATTGCTCTGGAGCAGGTCCACATGGTATTTCTCCGCCAGCGGCAGGGGAATGTGAATGCTGTAGAACTTTAACACCAGCCAGATGCCGCGTCTGTCGCAGGCTTCGGTAAGCCAGCCGAACATCTCCCGGTTCTTCTCATATTCCTCCTCCGTCACCTCCAGAGCCTCCGGGTAATCCTCCAGCTTCACCAGGGAAGAGAAGGGCTGCCCCGTCCACAGATACAGCACATTGCAGCGCTCTTCCAGCAGCTGGTCCAGAAACTTCTCCCACATCTCCTTCTCGTAAAACCAGGGGAACCTGGACGGGGTGATGGGATATTCGTAAGTCAGCCTGGGCGGTTCCACTTTCGTCAGCTGCAGCCCCACAGCCGGGCCCCTTAAACGGAATGCCGGCGCGTCACCGTATGCCAGATCATGATCCGCCACTGCTTCCGACTCCTCCTTACGAATCCTCTCCGCAAGTTCCAGGGCGCCGTACAGCGCTCCCGTCTCCGTATCGCCCACTGCCACAAACAGATTCAGCCCTGACAGAAACGCCAGATAAAAGCCCTCCCCTTCCGGCTCCTTTGTGTGATACAACAGAAGCTTTTCCTCCTCCAGTTTCCGGATGAAACCGCCCTCCCGCCTGGTTCCCACATAGACGCTGCTGATGCCGTCCCGCACGCCGGCCGCATTGTAATCCTCCTCGGCAACCTCGTCTATCTGAAATCCGCGGCGGCTTAAGGCCTCCTCAACCTTTTCAAGCCCCGTTGCAATACGTCTGCTTCCTGTTGCTTCCCTGATGATCCTGACCTTACATGATCTTTCCATTTTCATCCTCTATCCTTTCCCACTTCCTTATCTGCCGCGCAGCAGCGCATCCAGATTAGCGTTAACTCCTATTCGTCCCGTCGTCTCCAGGCTGACCGCGATCAGCTTTCCGCACCCTGCCGGGATCTCCAGCACAAAGGGCAGTTTCTTCTTGGCGCCGCGGCTGCCGGTGAATCCCTTTTTCGAATAAGAATATACCTGACAGCTTCCCGGCAGCGCCGTATCCACATATTGACCGGCCAGCACATCGATATAGCCTTTCTGCCCGTTGCAGAGCATGTTCAGAGAATATTTCCTGTACGGATCCTCAGCCGCAGCGAAGAATACCTCGGGACATTTCTTCAGCCTGACGGGCTCTCCCTGGAAGGTGAATTCAACTTCCTTATCCTCTCCCCAGCAAAGCACCGCAGTCCTGCCCTCCCTGGTGATATCCTCCGCGGCTCTCTCCAGAGCTTCTCGGTTCCTGACAGTGAGAAGCGGCAGAACCACCCGGTCGGATTCCGCTTCCGTCACGGTTCCCCCTTCTTCCAGCGCCTTTAAGTCAATCCTCCACTGTGCGGGGTATACTGTAAGTTTCAGTTTCTCCCCGTAGAGTCTGCCTCCGCCGAAAGCTGCCGTCTCGGAGACGATGGCAGAGTCCGCTTCCCGCAGTGCTTCTCCCACCTTCTTCCGGACTTTCGCCGCCCGCAGTGTTTCTCCCCCAGGCACTTTCTCCTGCGTTTCCGCATCCTGCTTTCCTGCTGCTTCCGTCAGCGCGTCAGTTATGTCCCGGACGCAGCCCTCCACGGTTATCTCCTTCACCTGCTCCAGGTCAGGCATGGTCACGTTGAGGGTTCCCAGAAACGCAGAGGATGCCGCCTTTACCGGGCCTTCCAGAATAAAATCCTCCTCCCCCGAAGCTGCCTGCACCTGCAGCGTCCTGTCCTGCCCGCTGTCGTTTAAGAGCCATACCTCCACGGGAACCGTCTCCCCGCCGTAGACATAAGCCCTGGGACAGTAAAAATTCATCCGCACCGGAACCAGGCTGTCGCGGTAAGCAAAATACGCCCTTTTAGGCACCCTCTCACAATCCACCAACGTCTTCATCCATCCTGCCGGCCAGGCGTCTATCAGCAGATGAATGGCCGTATGGCTGATGATATCTGCCCGCCTGCGGTAGGCATCTGTCATCAAAGCGGTGGCCTTTGCCTGGAAAATCTGGCTTTCCCTGACCCAGTCTTCCCTGTTGTTCTGTTCCTGGTACCAGTCCCCCTGTAAAGAGTGGGTCTGGGCGCGCACGATTTTATCCGGATACCAGTGTCCTTCCTCGTCCGTCTCCAGCCATTGGGAAGGATACCTGGTTTCCATCACATGGAGATTGTCCAGCCCTTCCGCGCCGTATTCCCCGCAGCCGGCCATCCACCCTGTCTTCAACGCCGGCAGATACCCCGCCAGCAGCTTGCCGATGGGTATGGCATGATGGGAATACCACATGGTATAGCAATGAAAATCCGGCATTCCTTCCATTGTGGGCGGCTCGTAATCTCCCTCCACATTTTTCACCACACGCCCGGGATTTTCCGTATAGATTGCCTGTCTTGCCGCCACGAAAAAGGCTTCCAGCTCATCCCGCATCAGGTGCCTGTGCCCCTTTGTCACGCTTCTCACGGAACCCTTGGATTTGGGATCTTCCGTCCGCCGTATGCTCATGGGCTCATTGATCAGGCTCACCATCACGGAGGACGGATGGTTGCGGATCAGATGTTCCATCTCCACGCACTGCCGCACCCCTTCCGCAAACTGGGGCCGGCGCAGAAAGCTGAACAAAGGCAGATCGCACTGGTGCATCATGCCAAGCATGTCGAAATAATCATAGATTTCCCGCTGCACCGGCCTCTGGGTTACCCGGTAATAATTCAGATTGCAGAGCTTTGCAATCAAAATGTCATCCACCAGCGTATCCCGGTCTCCCCGCATCACGCATTGCTGCAGATGTCCCATTTCGTTGGCGCCCCGGAGAGTAACAGGACGATTGTTCAGGTAGAATTTTCCCTTGGGCTCGCTGTTTTCATCGCTGATAAATTTGCGGATTCCCACGGTCTCGGTCAGGCGGCTGATGCATCTTTCAGATGTTTCCCGCAGCCTGCTTTCCGTATCTGCCGATGCTTCATCTGCCCTGCCTTCCGCCGGCATTTTTCCCGTCCTGCTTTCCGCTTCCGCCGACAGTTTTCCTGTCCTGCTTTCCGCTTCCGTCGGCAGTTTTCCTGCCCTGCTTTCCGCTTCCGCCGACAGTTTTCCCGCCCTGCCTTCCGCTGGCACAAGCTCCAGCAGCGCGCCGTACAGCCAGGGTGTCTCAGGTTCCCAGAGTCGATACCCTTCTATTTTTATTACAAATCTGTATTCGTTCTGTCCCACACCGATATAAGGCACCGGATGAACATACTCCGCAACAGGCTCTCCCCGGTAATTTTTAGGCAAAATCCGCAGTCGCAGCATATAATCCCGCTGCAGCTCATCCGTATAATTCCTGACTCCCACCCTTATCTGGGCCATATCGGTATCAATGTCCGGACAGACAAAGACATCCTCCAGGTACAGGTCAGGCCTGTACTCCAGCGTCACCTTTCCCGTGATGCCGGCTCCCGCAGGACAATGATGCCAGCCAGTCTCCGGATCGTCCCAGCCCGGTCCCGTAGCCGCGTACAGCTTATCGCCGTCCAGCAAATCTCCCACGCCCATCATGGGAATATCGTTCTCACATTCCACTACCAGTTCATTGCCTTCTCCCAACCGTATATAATCAGTTATGTCAAAAGAAAAAGGCGCAAACAACCCCTCATGTTTTCCCACAAAACAGCCGTTTACATACACCTTCGCAATATAGTCCACGCTCTCAAACTGCAGTACCGCCCTCTCCCATTCCTCTGTTTTCCTGCATGCAAAGAAAGTCCTGTAATACCCTTTCCACCTGCCCTCCTCGCCGGCAGGTCCCCTGTAGTCAGGCAGCGTCACTTCTTCCCAGAGGGCATCCTCCCTGCTCATCTGTGTGAAAATCTCCCCCTTCTCCAGATATCGGAAACGGAAACGGGTAAGCTCTACAACTTCCTTCCCCTCCTCCTGCACCGGAAGATAATCCGCCATAAAAGGACGGTACCGCTCCCTCAGGGCTGCAAGTTCCCTTTTGAATGCCTCCTGCCGTTCCTGAAAGGGTACCTCCTGCCGGAAGCTTACCTCATCATACGGAAAGGGCCTGCTGCATTTTTCAAAGCATCTTCCGTTCTTTGCCGCCGGAGGGATTTCACGCTGCGCCTCCCCTGGCTGAATCCGATTGTCTGCTATCTCCTGAAAAATATCTCTGGTAAACTTTTCTTTCATGGGATTCCTTTCTTCCGCGGAAATCTTTTCCTTCATGGAATGCTCCTTTTCCACAGGATTGCTCTTCTTCCATGGAATGTTTTTCTTCCATGGAATGTTTCTCTTCCATGGAATGTTTTTCTTCCATTTGCCCCATAACCCCGGCCCTTCCGCAGGCGTATTTTTACTTTGGAATTGGCGGAAAATAACTGCTGCAGCTTATTCAGGCCAAACCGAAAAATACAATAAAACCCGCTACGAACTTGCAACGGTTATTTCAGACACTTCCTTACGGTCGAAAACATATGCCTGCGCACAGGCCTCTATGGAGTATGGATTGCCCGCCTGCACTTCATGGCCTTATTTTACCATGAGCAGACCAGACGAAAAATTAAAATAATTTCAGAAAGTTTACTTAATTATGGCTTTCCTTTTCATCTACGTATAGCCATATTTCACAAAGAAAATTGTTATCGTATACTGCAGACCGCCAGGATTTACAGTGATGCCTCCGGGAAAATACCTGGCTGGCGGTCTGCAGTCGGGTTGTACTGCAAATTCAACCGGTGCGCAGTATGAATTGGGGACTTGTGAGTTATAAAATAGAAACAAACAGTATGGAGGCGAACCGGAACAGTTACAGCGCAGATTGGGCGGGTACCAAACAGAGCCGGCACTGCACAGAGCACAGGACGAGCCAGGGCAGAAGATTTCTCCCTCCCATTCCAAGCTCAGCACACGGCACTATGTTTGTCCTCCAGGCCAAAGTACCTCGCCGCATTATCATGACAGACATTCCGGATGATCCTGGCCAGCTCCTCCTCCCCGGAAAAATATTCCCCTCTCTCCACCAGTTCCCCGAAATAATTACAGAGCACCCGGCGGTACAGCTCATGGCGGGGATAGCTTAAAAAGCTCCTGGAGTCTGTCAGCATCCCTACGGAAAGCGCTACCGGATAAAGGTTTGCCGCCGCCTCAAACTGCCGTTTGATACCGTACGCCTGGTCGTTAAACCACCAGGGCGCCCCCAGCTGTACCCTGCCCCGCTCCGGCCCTTCGCAGAATCCTGCAGCCAGCACCGCAAAATTTTCCATCTGCCCGGCATTCAGGGGATAAAGAATCGTTTTCGGCAGCGCGTCCTCCTCCGTCAGCCGGTTTAAAAGCATTCCCACGCTTTTGATAAAAGTGGAATCGTCCGTACAGTCAAACCCGCATGCTGCGCCTATCCTTGCCTCCCGGCTCCTGTTGGCCCCCTGGTAGGTGCCGATGTGCAGCTGCATCACGAAACCGTTCCGATCATACATCCTGCCCGCTTCCATCAGAAAAGCGCTGCGGTAGCGATTGATCTCCCAACGCTCCAGCCTCTCTCCTGCCGCCGCTTTGGAAAAAATCTCCTCGATTTCTTCCTCCCTGTAATCCTGCCAGGTAAAATCCTCAATCCCGTTGTCGCTGACCATGTTCCCCATCTCACGGAAGAACTTCAGCCTGCTCTCCAGGGCAGCCATCATTTCCCGAAAGCTCTCTATCCGCATGCAGGCCGCGTCGGACAGGGTTTTCATATACTGCGCAAATCCCGGCTTCTCCGCATAGAACGCCTTATCCGGCCGGAATGCGGAGAAAATCCGGATGCCTTCCGTGCCCTGCTCCTGCATTTTCCTGTGGTAAACCAGGGAATCTGAGGGGTCCTCCGTGGTACAGACCACCTCCACTCCGCTGACCTTCATGCAATAGCGGGGAGTCATATGGCACTGCACGATTTTCTCCTTCGCCCGGCGGTAAATCTCCTCTGCATTTTCACGGCAAAGCGGCTCTTCTATACCGAAAAATCGTTTCAGTTCCAGGGCGCACCATATATAAAGGGGATTCCCGATAAGCTCCGGAAGGATCTCCGCAAATTTCAGGTACTTTTCATAATAAGTTGCATCCCCTGTGATATATCTCTCGGATATCCCGAAACACCGCATGGCGCGCCATTTATAGTGGTCATGGGCCAGCCACATTTCACCGATATCTTCAAACTCCTTATTCTCGTAAATCTCCCGGGGAAGCAGATGGCAGTGGTAATCGATTATGGGCAGCTCCTTCGCGTACTGCTCATAAAGCCGCTTTCCCGTATTATTTGTCAGCAATAAATCCTCTCGAAACATTTTCTTCTCCTAATTAAGTCGCTGCGCGACGGCTCTAAAGCGTAAAGCGCCTTCGCGACTTTACTGATTAAGTCGCTGCGCGACGGCTCTAAAGCGTAAAGTCCCTTCGGCGCACTCTCAGGAGAGAAATTTTCATTCGATAGTGCACTCATGAAAATTCCTCTCCTGCGCCTTCGCGACTTTACTGATTAAGTCGCTGCGCGACAGCTCTAAAGCGTAAAGTCCCTTCGGCGTTAAAACCCTGTCACCGCGCCGCCGTCTACTGTCAGGACGGTTCCCGTGACAAATTTCGCCGCGTCGCTGCACAGGTATACGCAGGCCCAGCCCACATCCGACGGCTCCCCGAACCTGGCCATGGGCGTCCTCGACAGAATCTTATTTTTGCGCTCGTCATCCCCGTCCGTGGCCCTGCGGAACATGGGCGTATCAATCCAGCCGGGGGCTATGCCGTTCACCCGGATGCCGTCTCCGCTAAGCTCGTTGGTCAGGGAGCGCACCAGCCCCAGGATACCGGACTTTGCCGTGGCGTAGCCGCAGACGGCGGGCATGCCGATATAGCTGGTCATGCTGGCCATGAACAGGATGCTGCCCTTTTTGTTGGCGCGCATATGGGGTACCAGCGCCCTTGTCAGAGCGTAGGAACCCACCAGATGTACATTCAGCACATTCGTGTAATCCTCCACCGTCATGTCTTCCACCGGCTTCTTGCAGTGATTCCCCGCATTGTTTACCAGAATGTCGATTTTGCCGTAACGCTCCGGCAGTCCTGCCGCGAAGCTTTCCGTCTCCTCTGTACGGGTAATATCAAACTGCTCGTAAGAGACACTGTCGCCGTAAGGCGCCAATGTCTCTCTGTATTTTTCAAAAGGAGACGAACTGACCACCGTCACCTTCCCTCCTGACTGTACAATGCAGTCCGTCATGGCCAGCCCCAGACCTGTGGCGCCTCCTGTTATAACTGCTCTTCTTCCTTCTAATGAAAATATGTTCGTCATCCTGATTCCCTCCTGCCCGCCCCCCTGGGGCTTTCTGTCAATGTTCCAAATTTCTTCCGCTTTCCTGCCGCCTGTCCGGCATCTGGGGAATTTCAGCCCTCACAGGGACGGCGCGCTGCCTCCTTCTCCTGGTACTTATATGGAATGCAGAATTCCTTATGCCCCAGTAATTCCCCCTTTGTCCTGTGGCCTCCGCAGACCCGGCCGATATATCCTGCCAGCTGCGCCGCGGTCTCCTCCATGGTAGACTGTCCTTCCAGCACAAGCCCGGCGTCGAAGTCCATATCTCCTTCCAGTCTTCTGTAGGTCTCGTGATTCCCCGTGACTTTCACCACCGGCGCCACGGCGCTTCCCGTCACATTTCCCCGCCCTGTTACCAGTATGGTCAGATGACAGCCGCAGCTGACCAGCGCCATCAGCCCCTCGTTATCATTGGGGTTCGTGATGCCGAACTGCATAAAATGAGGGTCCGGCGTGGTATCCAGAAGCCACAGGCCTTTTTCCGGCGGAGCCGCTGCCACCTTCAACACTCCTTTTATGGGCTTCGTGCCGCTTTTGGCAAATGCCCCCATGCTTTTCTCCTCTATGGTGGTCAGGCCTCCCGCAAAATTTCCCGGGCTGACGGAATATTGCCGCACACTTCTGCAATAGGCAAGGGCTTTGTCATAGGTCCAGGCCAGCTCCTCCTTCGCCTTTTCGTCGGCCGCCCTCTCCAGCAGCAGCCCCTTAAGCCCCACAGCCTCCACGATCTCTTCAAAGACGGGAGTTCCGCCCGTCTCCACCAGCATGTCAAAAAAACGGCCCACCGCCACATTCCCCGCAAGGCCGCTGGTAAAATCGCTGCCTCCGCACTCGGCTCCCACGATCAGATCCTGAAATCCCATGGCCTCCACCGGCGTGTCCTTCAGCTTTACCAACATACCATGAACCAGCTCCACACCCTTCCCGATGGTCTGCAGGGTTCCGCCGTTCTCCTGAATCAGGAGATAAGCCGCCTCTCTGCCCCGTGCCTTTGCGGCATCTGCCAGCCGCTCCGCCCGGGTATACTCACATCCCAGCCCAACCGCCAGCACCGCCCCCACATTTGGGTGGGTTGCCAGAGCCAGGAGCATGCGTATGGCGTACGCATTGTCCGTACAGCCCCCAAAGCCGATGGCTTCCACATCCGGGTGGTTCACCTGCAATGCGATTTCCCGCGCCACATGGGACGCGCATTCCACCGTATATACTACCAGAACCTTATTCCGGATGCCCAGGCCGCCGTCTTCCCGCCGGTATCCCGGCCAGGACATTTCCTTCCATTCCTGTAATTCCATAACATCCTCCATGAAGCTGTGGGAAAACAGCATTCGTTCACAATACAAAGCTGTGATTTCCAATATATCACAATACCTATTGTAGAAATGCAGTTATTTCACCGCAGCCCCCCTGCGATTTGTGCTCATCCACAGCAAACTCCCCGGCATTTCCCTTAATTGCTTTGCCTTCATACGACATAGGGCAGTCCTTCCAGCCCCTGTCCCATACCATGCCGGTCTTCATCTCCCGGAAAACTCCGTCTCATGCCGGTCAGCCCCATGCCTGATTCTGTCCTGCACCATACTCACTCTATAGCATAAGAAATATCCGTGGGCGCCCCTGTGTGAATATCCAGCCCTGCGCTGCGCTGATCATAGCAGCTTTTCATACAGTGCAGGTGGACCCATTGCCCGGCCCGGATATCTTCTGTGGCTTCCCCGATGGAAACACCGTATTTTATGACCGCCCCGCCCTTTCTGATCGGGCTTACGGCCACCTTATGGCCCCTGGGAATCTCTTCTCCTGCCTCCCGCAGTCCATTTTCGCCATCTCCAAGCAGAACAAATGTTCCTTCCGGTATGACTGTCAGCGCAGTGGCTACATTATCCCGGGGTGTGATCTGAAATGCTCTCGCTTCCTGATTTTCCATATCCGATTTCCTCTTCTTCCGATGCCGTCTCTATCCTCCCGGATTTCCGTCCGCTTTCGTCACAACACCCCAAATTTTGCAAAGGCTTCCGTCACGGACATGCCGCCTTCCACCGCTTTCCTCAGCCCCTTTTCCTTAGAGGCCTTGTCCAGCGCTTCCTCCACCACCTCGCCGGCGATCTCCCCGGGGATCACCAGCACGCCGTCCACATCCCCGAAGATATAATCCCCGTCATGAACCGTCACCTGCCCCACCTCAATGGTGCACCTGAAATCCACCACCTGGGTACGGACACTGGAATCCTGGGCATAGCAGCCCCAGGAGAACACCGGCCAGTTCTGCTCCAGTACCTGGGGCGTGTCCCGGTGCCAGCCGTCCACTACCGCTCCGTTTCCTCCCCTGCTCCTGGCCGTGGCGGTCAGCAGCTCTCCCCAGTAGGCGCATCTCCCTGTACCCCCTGCAGCTATGTATATCTCGCCCGGCTGAATCTGATCCAGGCATTCGCAAAGCCTGCCGAAGGGCTTCTCCTGCACTCCGAACACATCGATCATCAGAACGGTCATTGCTCTGCCCGCCAGTTTCATATCATCCCGAATGGGACGGATCTTCTGAGGCAGAAACTGATGCATATATCCCTTTGCATCCAGGATATCCCCGACCACCGGGGTGTACAGCTTCTCCCTCATCAGCGCAAATAATTCTGTCTCCCGCATTTCTTCCCGCTCCTCTCCCGCTATTCGCGTAAACGCATTCATGTTTCACACCATAGGCATATTTCCTGTTTCTTATACCTCGCACCGGTTAAATTTGCAGTACAACCCGACTGCAGACCGCCAGCCAGGTATTTTTCCGGAGGCATCACTGTAAATCCCGGCGGTCTGCGGTATAATTTTCTGAAGATACAAATAATAATCTCGTTATTTCTGTGATATATCACAGAAATCATATCACAGAATATCCCTGTTTTCAACCGCTATTTTTCATTTTCCGTCTTTTTATGCTGCACGTCGGCGAAATCTGCGGCAAACGATAACCCGGGACTGCCGCATTCAGAAATTCCGCACAGGATACAGCATATCCGGCAACCGGGCCCGTCTATACTCACGAGCGGTAAAATTTGCCGCAATGTCCCCGGAACCGTTCTCTCGTGAGCCGGTATACCTGGCATGCTTTAGTGAACGTCAGTATATATCCGGCGTCTATGCCCCTTGATACAGCAATCCCTTGATGCAGCAATCCCTTGATGCAGCAGCCCCTCAGCACAAGGAAGCGTCTGCATATAACCGCTACGAGTTTAAAGCCGTTTCCTTTGTATTTCAGGGCTGTTTCCTAAAGAAATTGCAGCAGTTATTTTCCGGCAATTCCCAAAAATACCGCATCTGCCGGAAAACCGCGATTTCCGGCAGATGCTCCGGCTGTCCGGCAACACAGGCTGCTGCAGCGCTGTACTCATATCCCCTTCCATGGACAGTTCGCGATTCTGTGATATATTACATATTGCCCTTTCTTCCTCTTCATGCTACAATAGACTCACTTTCCAACACTATTTCGGAACTGCCGGAATTCAGGCAGAAAGGAGCAGAATATGAGAACCCCCGCCCTGAAAGACCGGGCATATGAACACATCCGGCATAAGCTGAAAATGTGTGAATACATGCCCGGCGAAGCCATCAATGAAGGAAAGATCATGGAGGAAACCGGTATCGGCAGAACGCCGGTCCGGGAAGCCATCCTGTCCCTGAAGGAGGAAGGACTGATCGAGATCCGTCCCCGCAAAGGCACTTTCGCCGCTTCCATAACCGAGTCCCGGATCAATGAAACCTACCAGATCCGCAGGCTTCTGGAGCCCGCTGCCGCCGTCAGGTACAAGCAGCGGTTTGACAAGGGCGTACTGCTGGATTACGACTCTCTGTTTGAGCATCTGGACACCGGGGACGACGAAAAATATTATGACCTGGACATCCGCTTCCATCAGGCCATCATCAATGCCACTGACAATCCCATGCTCATGGATTTCTATGAAAAGGTAATGTTTACCCAATACCGCATCGGTATCTACAATTCTGTCAGAGGCCTGGCCCAAAAGGAAAATTACTACTCGGAACACCACGAGATCATCCGGGCGCTTCTGGAGGAAGACGACAAAGCCATTGAGGAGGCCTGCGTCCGCCATATCAGCAGAAGCCAGATCATCTCTCTGAAAGCTCTGAAATATGGAAGCACAGACAATTAGACACAGCTCTTCCGGCACAGGATCCTGTTCCGGTCCGGCCGGTCAGGAACCTCTGGAAAAACAGAAAGGAATGGAAAAATATGAAGATCAAAAAATTTGAAACCTGGTGGGTAAAACGGGACAAATGCCTCTTTGACGAGAAACGCAGGGGCAGCGGCGCCATGGATTGGGATGTCGTCGTGATCAAACTCACCACGGACGCAGGGATAGAAGGCCTGGCCACGGCCCTGGCAGCCCGAAGCGGCAATGTTACCGAAAGCTACCTTCATGACAACATCGCCCCGGTGATCCTGGGGCGTGACCCCCACGACAGGGAAAGAATCTGGCATGACCTGTGGAATATCGACAGACATCTGACCTTTTTTCCGGTATATCTGCCCGGCCCGGTGGATGTGGCGCTGTGGGACATCTGCGCCAAAGAGGCCGGCCTTCCCCTTTATCGGTATATCGGCGCCTACCGGGAGGAACTGCCCGTCTACGCCAGCGGCCTGTTCCACGAAACCGCTGAGGAGTATATCCGGGAAGCGCTGGCCTACAAGAGCCGCGGCATCAAAATATACAAGGCCCATCCCCCCGGCCCATACACCCTGGATATGGAGATCCATCAGGCTCTCCGTGATGCGGTGGGGGACGACATGACCCTGATGAGCGACCCTGTGGCGGAATATACCCTGGATCATGCAATCGCTGTGGGACGGGATCTGGAGCGGCTTCATTATAAATGGCTTGAGGAGCCCTTCCGGGATTTCGAGCTGTACAAATACACCCGGCTCTGCGAAGCGTTGGACATCCCCATCGCCGCCACGGAAACCACCCGGGGCGCCCATTGGGGCGTGGCACAGGTTATCGCCCAGAAGGCCGCCGATATTGTCCGCGCGGATGTGTCCTGGAAAGACGGCATCACAGGCACCCTGAAGATCTGTCATATGGCGGAAGCCTTCGGAATCAACTGCGAGATTCACACCACTACCATGAACTTCATGGATCTGGTGAATCTCCATGTATCCTGTGCAGTCCGCAACTGCGAATATTTTGAATATTTTGTACCGGAGGAGGACTTCCGCTTCCCCATGAAAGGGCTGCTTCCCATCGACGAGAACGGCATCATCCATGTGCCGCAGACTCCCGGCATCGGCGGAGAGCTGGACTGGGAGCTGATCGAAAAGCAGTGCCACAGTTACCGGAAACAGGAAATGGCGTAAAAATCACCCGAAAATGCAATGGCCACATGGCGGCGCTTTTGACCGCAGCAAAAATACATCCCGCAGGAAACCGGCATACTGCCGAAACACGATTTCCTGCGGGATGTCTTAACTCCTTATATGTTCAATACCATTTCCAACAACAGGCTACCTGACCAAAAAGTTTACTCGTCAGGACTGGGTCCCATGATTCCCCATTGCAAAATCGCAGGGGCAATGTTAAAATATACTAAAATATGAAGTACAAGACAACTTAATTATCGGAGACTGTTATGAAGAGAGAAAAAATGCTATGGCCCCCTGCCCTTTTCCTGCTGGTCGCATCCCTTTCCGGGTGTCAGGGCAGCGTATCCGACCTTTCCCAGGAAGCGCAGGAGTCTGTTCCCGACCAGGTAAAGCTCACGGTCTGGGGCGCCGAAGAAGATGAGGAACTGCTTGGCCGGATCATTGACGGATTTGAGGCGTACTATGAGGGAGAAGCAGACTTTCAGATCACGTTCCAGCCCCAGAGCGAAAGCCACTGCACCGACGCGCTGATGGAAGATCTGGAAAACGGCGCCGACGTATTCGCCTTTGCGGATGACCAGCTGAATACCCTGGTGGCGGCCGGCGCCCTGGAACCGGTGGAAAATGCGGATGTCCTGCGGGAAGAAAACCTGTCCGAGGCTGTGGATGCGGCATCGGTGAAAGATACTCTGTACGCCTATCCCCTCACGGCGGACAATGGATATTTTCTGTATTATAATAAAAAATATTTCTCGGAGGAGGACATACTGTCCTGGGACAGGATGCTGGACATAGCCGAAGCACAGGAGAAAAAGGTTTCCATGGATTGGTCTTCCGGGTGGTACGTATACACTCTGTTCGGCAATACCGGCCTCACTCTGGGTCTGAATGATGACGGCATTACCAACTACTGTACCTGGAACGATACGGAGGGAGACATCCGGGGAACCGATGTGGCAAGAGCCATGGAAGCCATGGCAAAGAATCCGGGATTTCTCAGCACGGACGATGCCGGATTCCTGGAAGGCGTCCAAAACGGCACCATCATCGCGGGCATCAGCGGCGTTTGGAACGCAGTGGCCGTGGAGGAGGCCTGGGGCAGCGGATACGGCGCTTCCAGGCTTCCCTCCTATACCTGCGCCGGACAGCAGGTTCAGATGGCCTCTTTCTCCGGCTATAAGCTCATCGGCGTAAACGCATACTCCCGGGAGAGAGTGTGGTCCGCAAGACTGGCAGAATGGATCACCAATGAAGAGAACCAGGCGCTGCGCTTCCGGCTCAGGGGTCAGGGACCTTCCAACCGTAACGCCGCGGCTTCTCAGGAGGTGCAGGACTCTCCTGCCATTGCGGCGTTGTTAGAGCAGTCGGAATATTCCTGCCTGCAGCGCATCGGCGGCAATTTCTGGGACCCGGTCTCCAGCTTTACCGCAGAGCTTCTGGCCGGAAGGCCATCCGGGAAAAATCTTCAGGAACTGCTGGATAATATGGTGACCGACATTACCGCCCCGTAACCTGCCCCTGTTTTCAGAATTTCCCCATAATTCCTAAGGAGTATCAGACAGCATGAAAAATATCAGCTTAAAACATCGTTTGATCATCCCCATCGTCCTCCTGGGCGTGGTGGCGCTGTTGTCAAACATTCTCTCCATTATCAATATACGCAATGTGAATTCCAACGCTGCTAATATCGCCGACAATTACATGGACGGCCAAAGCCGCCTGGCCCGGATCTGTCAGACCTCCATGGACATCCATAAAATGGCCTTAAGCCACATTGTCGCTACGGACTACGACACCATGATCATTCTCGTACAGCAGATCAAGGAGGAGGAAAAGCTTCTGGATGAAATGCTGGCGGAATACGAAGGCCATGTCACAGAGGCGGACCGTCCCCTGTACGACTCCCTGCTGTCCGACTACGCCTCCTTCAAACATGCCCTTGTCCATCTGACCTGTGCCAGCGCAAGCCACAAAACCCAGCAGGCATATGCCCTGGCCAACGGGGATGTGGCCTCCTTCGCCGATGCCATGGAAACCGATATCGATGCCCTGAACGCTTCCATCAGCCAGCAGACCCGGACTGCCAGAGAGCGCCTCTCCGCCGTTTATCTGCTGTCCCTGGCGGTGGGCACCGCGGCGGCGGCGGCCTGTATTCTGCTGGTATTTGCGGATCTCAGGCTGATAACCCGTTATGTCGTAATACCGATCAAAAGCATGTTAAAAACCATACAGGAAAGTTCGGGGCATATTAACGGAATGACCGCCGAAGTGCTGAAGCGGACACGGGATTCCCGCAAAAGCGCCGCCGGTCTCTCCTCTCTTGCCGGAAATCTCTCCTCCACCTTCCGGGATGTGGCGGGAAATGTATCCGCCATCAACGAGGGCGCCGGCAGCGTGCGCCAGGAGGTACATACCATTGCCGAAGAGTGCAGAGAGATCACTTCCTATACCGCCCAGATGAACGCCCGGGCGGATACCATGCAGCAATCGGCCCGGAACAGTACGGAGATTACCAGCCTGAAGACGGAAGAGATCCTGCGCTCTCTGAACGACGCCATCCGGAAAAGCAAAAATGTAAGCCAGATCCAGAGTCTCACCGGAGATATTCTTGCCATCGCCCAACAGACCCGGCTGATCTCCCTGAACGCTTCCGTGGAAGCCGCCAACGCCGGAGATGCCGGCAAAGGTTTCGCCATGGTGGCCAGAGAGATCAGAGAATTATCCAATTCCAGTCAGGACACTGCCAACCGCATTCAGGAGCTCAATGGGGTAATCACTGATGCCGTAAATAACCTCTCCGAAAACGCCCAGCAGCTTGTGGACTATATGAGCGGCTCCGTCCTGAAGGAGTTCCAGGCTTTCGTCCGGTCCGGAAGCCAGTATAAGGAGGATGCCGCCTATATCCGCCGGACCATGGATGAATTTCATGAACGGACCGAGCGGCTGAAAAATTCCATGTCCGCCATAGCGGACTCCATCGGCACCATCACAAAAGCCATCGACGAGGGGGCTGCGGGAATCACCGGCATGGCAGGCAGCACCAGAAGCCTTGCATCCGACATGGAGAATATCACAAAGCAGATGGATGCCAATCAGGAAGTGGTGGCACGGCTGGAAAAAGAAACCGTCGCCTTTGACAATCTGTAGCATCTGCATGCATTTTCTTATTTTTCCGCATACCGGCAGGCCATGGCAACCGCCTTCTTCCAGGCAGCATATTTCATCTCCCTTCTTTTCTCTTCCATGGCCGGCTGGTATTGTCTGTATTTCATCCGGGCGAACAGCTCCTCCCTCCGGTAAATCCCGGCAGTAAGCCCCGCCAGATAAGCCGCTCCCATGGCGGACAGTTCCTCCTGCTCCGCGGCGCTTACCCTTACATCCGCCAGGTCGCTCTGCATCTGCATCAGACAGGCATTCTTCGCAGGCCCTCCGTCCGTGCGCAGTTCCCTGAGCGCGCAGCCGCTGTCCTGCTCCATGGCTTTCAGCACGTCCGTCACCTGGAAAGCAATGCTGTCCAGCGCGGCCCGAACCACCTCCGCCCGTCCCGTAGTGCGGCCCATACCGCACAGAAGCGCTTTCGCATCCCCCTTCCAGTACGGGGCTGACAGCCCGGTAAAGGCAGGCACCAGCACGCAGCCATCCGCAGGATTCGCCTGTCCGGCCAGCTTTTCCGTCTCCCCGGGGGAATTGATCAGCCCCATGTCTTCTTTCAGCCAGGTAATCACGGCCCCGGTGTAATTGATATTTCCCTCCAGCACATAGTCCACCCTGCCCTCTATCCCCCAGGCCAGGGAAACGGCCAGTCCGTTTCCGCTCCTGACACAATTCTCCCCGATGTTCATCATCACGGAAGAGCCTGTCCCGTAGGTGGCTTTCACCATGCCGCTTTTATGGCATCCCTGGCCGAACAGCGCCCCGTGGGAATCCCCCAGCATGGCCAGAATCGGAATTTCCCTGTCCAGAAAGCCTTCAAAATCCGTAGTGCCGAAGCAGCTGTCGCTGGGAACGGCCTCAGGCAGCGCTTCCATGGGAACTCCGAAAAGCCTGCACAATTCCGTATCCCAGGACAGGGTGCGCAGATTGAAAAGCTGGGTGCGGGAGGCATTGGAAATGTCGGTTTTGTATATACGGTTTTTCGTCAATCTGTAGAGCAGCCAGCTGTCCACCGTGCCGAAATGAAGCCTGGTATCCCTGGGAAGCCCCGCAGCCCCATGCTCCATGAGCCATGCCATCTTTGCCCCGGGAAAATAGGCGGACAGCGGAATCCCCGACCTTTCATAAACCAGCTCCGCGCTTTCCTTCAGCCGCTCCGCGATATCCTCCGCCCTGTTGCACTGCCATACGATGGCGGGATGCAGCGGCCTGCCCCCCTGGTCCCACAGCACCGTAGTCTCTCTCTGGTTGCTGATCCCTGCGGCGGCAATCTGCTCCTTCGGGATTTTCGCTCCTTCCACAGCCGTTTTCACTGCCCGGATCACGTTCCGGTATATTTCCTCCGGATCATGGGAGACCCAGCCCAGCTCGTTGATGATCTGCCTGTGAGGCACGTCCGCCCTGTACAGGATGCTTCCCTCTCCGTCGAAAACCAGCGCTTTGGTTCCCTGCGTGCTCTGATCGATCCCTATGATATATTTCATCGCTTTAATGCCTCCTGGCACGCCCGGGCGATTCCTTCCGCGTCCAGGCCGTAATGTGCAAAGATCTCCGTATTCGTCCCACCCACCAGATGTCCGTCCGGCAGCGCCAGATTTACCACCTTTCTGGGGCAGTGGGCCGAGATTACCTGGGCGGTAATGCTGCCAAGGCCCCCATAGGGGGAATGCTCCTCCACCGTCACCACCACTTTGGCCTTTCGGGCTGCAGCCAGAAGGGTTTCCTCATCTATGGGCTTGACGCAGTACATATCCAGAAGCCCTGTGCTGAAGCCCTTCTCCTGAAGCATTTTCCCTGCCCGGTACGCTGCCGGCACCATCTCCCCGCAGGCCACCAGCAGAATGTCCTCCCCTTCCATCAGCACATTTGCCTGATTCAGCGTAAAATCCATGTCCTCACCATACACATCTTCCGTGGCGGACCTGCTGACACGAACATAGGCCGGAAGGCTGTCCTGCAGAAGCGCTTCCATCAGCCTGGCCGTCTGAAAACGGTCACTGGGCAGATACACCCTCATATCCGGCAGCGCCGCAAAAGCCGCGATATCCTGGCAGGAATGATGAGTCATGCCCAGAGCGCCGTAGCTGACACCTCCGCTGATTCCGATCAGGGTCACATTGGTTTTGGAATAGGCCACATCCACCTTGGCCTGTTCGTAGCTTCTGGTAGAGAGGAAGCAGGCCGGTGAGGCGGCAAACACCTTTTTCCCGCAGGAAGCCAGCCCGGCGGATACAGTCACCAGGTTCTGCTCCGCGATCCCCATCTCCACAAACTGCTCCGGATACTTTTCCGCAAAAGCTGCCAGGGAAGCCGAGCCTCTGGAATCAGAGCAGACCACCACGATATCCCTGTCCTTCTCTGCCGCCTCCAGCAGTGTATCACAAATCACCTGACGGTTGGTTATCTTATTCACGGCACACCTCCTCCAGCTCCCGCACTGCGGTTTCATACTGTTCCTTTGTCATCACACCGTGGTGCCAGCTTTTGTTGTCCTCCATAAAAGACACGCCCCTGCCCTTTACCGTATGGGCCAGCACCACGCTGGGACGTCCTTTCACGGACAACGCCTCCTCATAGGATTTCAGGAGCTGCCCGCAGTCATTTCCGTCCTCCGCCTGAATCACATGCCATCCAAAGGATACGAATTTTTCGCCGATGTCATCGCTGCACATGACTTCTTTCGTAGTTCCGCTGATCTGCAGGCGGTTCAGATCCACTGTGGCGCAGAGATTGTCCAGACCATAATGGGCTGCAGCCATCATGGCCTCATAATTGGACCCTTCAGCCATCTCCCCGTCTCCCAGCACCACATAAGTGCGGTAATCCCTGCCGTCCATCTTCGCCGCCAGGGCCGTCCCCACTCCCAGCGCAAGGCCGTGGCCCAGGGACCCGGAGTTCATCTCAATTCCCCGTACATCTGTATTCGGATGCCCGATAAACCGGGAACCATAAGCGCTGAAGGTCTCAATGGCTTCCTGTTTGTCGAAGAAGCCCTTTTCCCCCAGCACCATGTACAGGGCATCCGCGCAGTGCCCTTTGCTCAGGAAAAACCTGTCCCTGTCCGGGGAATCCCAGTTGTCCGGGGAGACATTCATCACCCTGAAATACAGTACCGTCAGTATATCTATCACGCTTAAATCCCCGCCTACATGGCCCGCGCAGGAGCGGTAGACTTCCTCTATGATGTCCCTGCGCAGCCCGTAGGCTTTTCTCGTCAATTCGTCCATATCTCATCCTTTCCGCATGGGGCGGCCCGCCAGCTTCTGTTCCCGGCCATGCCATGATCTTCCGGCCCCGGCCTCCGCTTCGGACACACTCCCGTCCCCGGCGCGTTCCCGCTCTGGCCCCCGCCGCCTGCCCCGAAAGCCTTAAACACCGCTTTCGTAGCCGCACACCTTTCCCTTCACTTCATCTTCATTGTCGTCATACAGATCCGGCTTCACTCCTATGTACTTGCAGGCCTCATACAATACGGGCACCACGTCCTTGTGGATTCCCACGCAATGGTGAATGTAGGGGCCCTCCACCAGCTTTGTCTCCAGACGCTTCCAGTTTTTTACCTCAACCCAAACGTATGTTCCTTTTGTGTAAGGACCGTCCACGCCAGCCGCATTGCCCAGCAGCAGGGAGTATTCCCCGTTGTCTCCGTCAAAACGGCACAGCGTCATCTCTCCTTTCTTTGCCTCGGCTTCCACGGCGCCGGGATGGGAAAATGCCAGCGGATAGCCGATGGTGGGCCTGCAGGATGCGCAGGAAAGAGGCCAGGGCCCGCAGTGCTGAAGCAGCTCCCCGTTCTCATTGTCCGGATGCCGCACGGTCCAGTCGGCAAAAAAGCTCCTGGCTTCATCCATGCCTGCCGCCTCCGCCATCACTGCGGTTATGGCCCCGTGGATATCCGTCTCACACACCACCGGAAGCCCTTCCTCATTCAGCAGGCTGTTGGCGGCGCAGGGCATGATGCCGATCTCCCCCTGCAGGGCGTTCCAGCACTGAATGGCCACCGCGTTGCAGCCGTAACGCTGCGCCAGTTCCCCCATTGCCACCTTCAGGGCAGCCACGGTCTCCAGTTCCTCCTCCCTGATGGCGATATGGAAATGCTCCCTGCAGTAGGCTACCGTCTCTGCCACTTTCGTCCCCTCCGCTTTCGCCTGCTCCATTTCCGCCTTCAGCTCCGGCAGGGGAATGGGGGAAAGCTGAATGTTGAACTTTTCGAGAAGCTCCCCTTCGTTGCACATGGTGGACCAGAAATCAAAGGGGCGGGGGCCGATCTGCAGGATCCTGGTGCTGCGGAAAGCCTTCACTACATTGCATACCGCCAGGAAATTGCGGATGCCCGCCTCGAATTCCTTATCCTCCAGCCTGCAGTTGCATAAATAGGTGAAGGGCACCCGGAATCTCCGAAGCACCTTCCCTGTGGCAAACAGGCCGCACTGACTGTCTCTGAGGCGCACCCCCTTTTCATCCGGCCTCTCGTCCCTGGGACCCCACAGCAGCACAGGCACGTTCAGCTCCTTCGCCAGCCTCGCCACCTCGTATTCCGTCCCGAAATTCCCGTGAGGGAAAAACAGGCCGTCCACCTTCCGCTCACGGAACTTTTCCGCAATGCGGATCCTGTCTCCGTCGTCATGGAGCAGTCCGTCCTGAGAAATGTCGTCAATGTCCACAAATTCCACTCCCATGCTTCTCAGCTTCTCCCTTGTGAGATCCGCGTATTTCACCGCGTCCGGCGCGGAAAAAATACTTCTTCTCGTAGGCGCGTAACCCAATACAATCTTTGCCATATCCTGAACCTCCTGCGATCTTTTTGTATCTATAGCTTCATTATTCACTTAACAAAGCTTAATATCAATCTAAAATTAAGTATTTTTTACCTGCTGATTGACTGAATTTACTTAATCATATATAATAAGGCAGATGCCAGTGAAGCATCGTGTTGGTTTCCGGATTCTGATTGGTTACCGGATTCTGATTATATTTATGGAAAAAGGAGAATCGCATATGTCCGTCACTGCAAAAGAACTGGCGCAGATACTGCATTTATCGGAGGCCGCAGTCTCCGTGGCCTTAAACGGCAAGCCCGGAGTCAGCACTGCCACCCGCAGAAAAGTCATGGATACCGCCAGAGAACTGGGATACGATTTCAGCCGACTTGAGGAAAAAAAGACCCAGGCGCAGCCGCCCAGGGGAACGCTGTATTTCATCATCTACCGAAAGCACGGCGCCGTGGTTGCCGACACTCCCTTTTTCTCCCATCTGTCACAGGGAATTGATGTGGGGTGCAAAAGGCATCACTACTATCTGAATGTATCTTATCTGGACGAGGGAGAAGACCCGGAACGACAGCTCCGGGAACTGATTCATTTCGATTGTAAGGGAATCCTGCTTCTGGGGACGGAAATGCTGGAAAATGACCTGATCCCCTTTCTGAAGCTGCAGCTTCCTCTGGTCATTCTGGACACCTGTTTCGAGACCACGGAAGCCGACTATGTGCTGATCAACAATGCCCAGGGCGCTTATCTGGCCACCTGCCATCTGATCTCGCAGTGCAGAGAACAGCCGGGATATCTGCGCTCCTCCTACCCGATCAATAATTTCTCCCGAAGGGCGGACGGTTTCTACCGGGCAGTCCGCAGCAACGGCATGTCCACAGCCAATTCCAAGGTCCACTACCTCTCTCCCTCCCCGGAAGGCGCCCATGCTGATATGAAAGCGCTGCTGGAGGCCGGAGAAACGCCTGCCCGCTGCTATTTCGCGGACAATGACCTCATCGCCCTGGGCGCCATGAAGGCATTGAAGGAAAAGGGATACCGGATTCCGCAGGATGTGGCTCTGGCGGGCTTTGACAATATGCCTGCCTCCGCCTACACGGAACCGCCCCTGACCACCGTCAATGTTCCAAAAGAATATATGGGAGAGATGGCAGTGCGCCGTCTCTCCCAACTGATCGAGGATAAAGGAAGTACACCTGTGAAGCTGGAGGTCTCCACCACACTGATTAAACGAAAAACCGTATAAATTATTCCTGAAAATCCAACCATTCTGGTTCTGGACGAGGCCACCAGCGCCCTGGACAATACCACGGAAGTCCTCATTCAGCAGGCCCCAATATTTTTACCGGTCCCGAAATCACCTGCCTGGCCACATACAGGACGCTGTCGGCCCGGGCATCCATGGTCCATTTTACCAGGGTCATCTCCCCCCGTTGGATCTCAATGCAGGTAATGCAGCGGGGATGGACACAGCTGCCCGTATTATAATAGAAAGAGGGCTCTTCCGGCAGCACAGGGCGATGGGTATGCCCTGTGACCAGAATGCGGCGGTTTGCCTCGGCCCAGCCCCGCAGGCTCTCCTCGCATTTCTCCTTCACTTCGTAATTCTTGGCGGCGCTGGTGGGGTCCAGGAAGCCCAGATTCTCCAGGGGATTCCAGAAATACCGCACCAGGAACCTGGCCAGAGGCCACAGTGTGGAATTCAGAAAGCTGGCCTGATGGCCGTGAGTGAGGTACAGGGACTTCTCCGGCATGGTTTCGGCATACAATATGACAGCCTCCACAAAAGCCGGATTCTTCCTGCGTACAATATTGTGGTTGCCGTAGAGCAGGTGCAGCCGTCCCCTCTCCTCGAACCGGGCGAACATGCAATAGACATCCTCATGGATCTCCGTGATATTGCGCAGCTTCCGGTTCTCCCACAGTTCTTCCCCGTCTCCCAGCTCGATATACGTAAAACCGTTTCTGTAATAATGTTCCATCGCCGCATAGTACAGATGCTGATTCTTCAGAAAATTGTCCGCGGAGGTGCCCACTCCCCTGTGGCAGTCACTGACCAGCACATATCTGGAGCAATAATGAAAGGGCAGAACCAGCGCCTGGGCAAAAGCGCGGTTCAGACGGCCGGCGGTACTCATGACTTCTTTCCTCTATGAGGACGGCATCTGCGGCAGCATTCCGGACGCCTGCAGCCGTTTTTCCTGTGGCACCGTCTGTGGAAGCGGCGCAGGCGCATCAGCTTCCGGAAGCAGAACGGAATATAGTAGTACAGAAACAAAATGCGGTCTTCCGTGCACGTAAAAGGCCTGGTGACCCACAGGAAAAGGCGGCAGAACATCCGGTTCATACATTGAGACAGCCTGCGGCGCAGACGGGTGAGAAAACCGTAATGCACGGGCTTCGCCTGGTGGAACATGAAGGACAGGCAAAGGTTCTGCACCGTGATCCTCTCCGAAGAACAGCCGGCCCTGCACAGCCCCCGGTAAAAAGCTTCCAGCATTTCCCTGTTCTGAAAGCAGAGCGACGCTTTCATGCACAGCCCGGAGGGCTGAGAGAACACACCGGGCAGAAAAACTGTCAGCCACCAGTGCCTCTCGGAAATTTTCACGCAGGCCCCGTTTTCCAGGCACAGCTGCAGCGTACAGGACAACATCTCGTCCCCCTCTGCCGCCTTAAAATGTGCCGTTCGGTATTCCGTCTCTGACAGCAGCCTGTCGGCATGATAAATCCCGATCTCACCGCCGGCGTTGATGCCGTACTGACCTTTCCAGAATTCGATCAGCCATGTCCTGCCCCGGTAATTAAAATACACGGGAAGGGAGTCAAACACCATCTGAAACCGGGGCGCCAGACAATCGTAAGCCCAGGTATAGCCCCCGGCTTTCTGCCATGCGTCCACGGCAGAGGAGAAGAAACCGCAGCAGCAGTGATACACATAGCCGAAAGGCTGCGCCAGCTCTCCCAGCAAGTCGCATTTTTCGCACTTATCCATGTTCCGGATCCTGCGGATGATCTTCTCCCTGCGAAAGTGCCCCAGCAGCATGCCCAGAAGGGCGAGCAAAAGTAAGATAAAAAGAGCAGCGTACATAACTATAACCTATAATCCTATGTTGTTTTGCTCTATTATATGCCGCCGGCCGGAAAGATGTACCCGGAAAATTTTCTGTTCTTCCAGAGACCATCCCTCTTCCTTTATCCGCATGCGTTCACAGAAACTGCACTGTAAAAAATTTCCACCTGTGCGGTTGGGATATGAAAAATAACATTATTCGTGAC